>CAJFTV010000019.1 GCA_904420055.1 Candidatus Alloscillospira gallinarum
ATACAGGAGAAAGGTGCGGGACATGTCCGACTTTCTCATGAGGGACAGCCGCCGTTATGACGGCGGATTTGAATTGTACTGAGGTGATAACGGTGAATTTAGCGCCAATGAGCTTTAAAAATTACACATGGCCTCACAACCCCTCCACTTTTGAGGTGACAAACAGGCGTGTTTTGGCATCATATAAAATTCCTTTTGGAAAGACGCTCATAAGGGACATGGGAAGGTCGTTCAGAGTATTTCGGGGCGAGGGGGAATTTGCCGGGGAAAACGCCTATGACAGCTTTAAAGAGCTGGAGGAGATATTTTACGAGGGAACATCAGGGCTCTTGTCACACCCGGTGTGGAAGCAGACCCGTGCGTATTTTGCGGAGCTTTCCCTGTTTCAGGAACCTCGTCAGGACTACGTGCGCTACACGTTTGAATTTTGGGAGGACGAGGGGATACAGAGCGGAGTGAGTGTCGTGAATGGGGACAGGCCGGGGACCGGAACTTCAGGAGGCCACGGCGGCGGGACGTATACCGTGAAAAGCGGTGATACCATGTGGAGTATCGCAGCCGCTCAGAACATGACGGTATGGGAGCTTATGGAGAAAAACGGCCATATTAAAAATCCCAATCTGATATATCCGGGGGATACGATTTACATTTAGGGAGGTACAGTGTTGACGGGTTATCTGACAAACTATGAGAATACGGAATTCCGTCTGCCGGAGCTTATAAGCTGGGAGATTTGCCACAGCTGGGGACTTCCCACAGACAGCTTTCAGATAGCGCTCGCCTACAGAGGGGACTTAGCGTCCCTTCTTGGCAGCGCCACAAGGTTCCGCGGGGTGTATGGGGGCGGGACGGTGTTTTATGGAATTGTGGACGAGTATGAGATGGACTTTTCAGGTGCGCAGTCACTGATACACATTTCCGGGCGCGGCCTTGGCGGCCTTCTCACAGACAACCAGTGTGAAAAAGCGGAGTTTGCCTTTTGCGGCATAGGCGATGTGCTGTCAAGGTATGTATATCCTCTGGGGATAAGCACAGCCGTGTGTGACGGCATGGCGTCTCTGTCCGGCTACAGCGTGGGGTCGGGAGCGAGCTGCTGGAGTGCGCTTGAACAGTTTACACGGTTTGCCGGAGGCATAACTCCCAGATTTTCCTGCGACGGGAGGCTAATACTTTCAAAGGGCGGGACAGGCAAAAAGCTCATCATTGACGGAGAGAGCTTAACGGAGCTGAGGGTAAACGGCAGGCGATACGGCGTTATAACCGAGGTTCTTGTAAAGGACGCAGACGGCAGGCGGCAGCTTGTGACAAATAAAAGTCCAAAAATAAAGGGCAGTACAGCCCGCAGAGTAGTCTCTGTGCCGCGAAAAACCTCCTGGGACGCCATGCGTTACACGGGTAAATATCAGATAGATAAGTCCATGGAGGACAGTTTTGCGGTGGAGGTTACGATCTGTACTCCTTTCGCGGCTTTTCCCGGTGATGCTGTGGTGCTCAGTGTACTGCCGGAGATAGATGGGGAGTATTTTGTCCGGGAGAGCATCTCGTCTGCCGGAGAAAACGGAGCAGAGACAACACTGACGCTTGTGAATAGGGAGAACTGACATGTGGCTTTCATACAGAAAGAATATAGACGTTGAGAAAAATGAGACGGGTTTGGTGACAATTCCGGGCGAGGGGTGTGCGGTTCTGGCGGAAGCGGAGCTGCGGGACTGCACACTTCTTTCCCCGGGAGGGTACTACTGGAGCCCGGATTACGGGGACCAGGTCATGGTATTGCCCGCCGGGGGAGAAAGGGCAATAGCCGGGGTAATCTCCGCCGGGGCAGAGATACAGCCGGGAGAGGTTTACATAAAATCAAAGGGCGGCAGCGCCATATACCTGAGAAATGATGGGACTGTGCTAATAAAGGGCAATGTCGTTGTAGATGGGAGCATAACGGAATATGGAAATGAAAATAGTTGACGGCGACTATGTGAAGGACATATGGGGCGGCTTTGAGACGGTTGCGGGGGATAACGAGACATTAGCTCGGATACTCTATAAGCTGCAGTGCAGAAGGGGTGGGTTTGCGCCGTTTCCGGAGCTTGGAAGCAGAATGTATCTGCTGTTTCGGGAGAAAAAGGCTGACCGCGACTCTGCTGCCGCCAGATATGCAGCGGAGGCGCTGATAGACGAGCCCGGGGCATATGTCACCGGCGCCAGTGTGACAGAACTTGACGGGGAACGTCTGGCGGTGCGGGTATGTGTGGACATTGAAGGCGTCAGTACAGTGATATCGCAGGAGGTGACAGGAATATGACGGCACAGGAGATTTTTGAAAATATGCGCAGCGAGTTTGCGGAAAATACAGGATATGAGATAAGCTCTGACTGCGACATGGCGGTTAGAATGTATGCCGCCGCAGTTCAGATAGAATCCCTGTATATCTACAACGACTGGGTTTTAAAGCAGTGCTTTCCGCAGACAGCATCAGGGGAGTATTTAGATTTCCATGCGGCTCTGCGGGGGACGGAGCGAAGAGCGGCGGAGAAAGCAGTGGGTGAGCTCAGTTTTTCCGTAAAAAGTCCAGCGGCAGCGGATATAAGCGTTCCGTCCGGAACGGCGTGCATGACATCGGCGGGGGTAATATTTGAAACCGTGGAGAACGGAACCATAAAAACGGGAGAAATGAGCTGCACGGTGGCGGCCACGGCTGCAGAGGGAGGAGCGGCCGGAAACGTGCTGGCGGACACAATAGTTTTTATGCCAAATCCACCGGTGGGCGTTTATGCCTGCAAAAATGAGAGGCCTTTTTCCGGCGGAAGCGATGCCGAGGACGACGAGAAACTCCGGGCGAGAATACTTGAGCTGTACAAATCCCTGCCAAACGGAGCCAACAGGGGCTGGTACGAGAAAATGGTGTCTGAGATACCAGGTGTTGGAAAAGTGCGCGTAAGCCGCGGCACAGACGGCCCGGGAAGTGTGGATATAATAATTACGGGGGTGGACGGCATGCCCTCGGAGGAACTAATCGCACAGGTACAGCAGAGCCTTGAGGACGTGAGAGAACTGTGTGTTGACATTGATGTGCGCCGGCCTGATGAAGTGGAGAAAGAGATAGAGGTGGAAATTGAGACGGACACGGGGTTTGACAGACAGGCGGTTAAGGAAAATGTGACAGCGGCGCTTCAAAAGACAGTGAACAGCGCTGCGCTTGGCTCAAAGGTTAAGCTTGCGGACATTGGAGAGTGTGTATACCACGTACCGGGAGTTGCAAACTACAGGATTTTAAGCCCTGTGTCTGATATCAGTCTTGACTATGACGAGATGCTGTCTGAGGACAGCATTGCAGTTGTGCTTCTGGGGGAGGAATAAGCTGTGGGATACAGGGAATATCTCGCGGGTCTCCTGGCGCCTATGGGAGTATACAAATTAGACGGGGGATATGGTGCAGGTGAGCTCGCGGCTATAGGAAGCGCCCTGGACGGAGTGTGCCTTGAGACGGATACACTGCTTGCGGAAATTTTTTGCCAGACGGCAGAGGATTATGGGCTCACAGGGTATGAGAATCTTATGCCGATTGTGTACTTAAAGGACACCGTAACCGAAAGGCGGAACGCGCTTTTGAGGCTGCTGCAGGTTAACGATGCGTACACAACGCCGGCGTGTCTTGAGGATACCTTGGCGGCGTGCGGTATACCGGCGGAATTGACGGAGACGGACACAAAGTACACGGTAATTGTACATTTTACCGGAATACGGGGAGAGCCGGAACAGCGGGTAAGAGACACGGCGGAGAGCATACTGCCTGTGCACATAAATCCCATATTCACAAGTCCCGGCGTAACGTGGAACAGGGTGGAGGAGCTTTTTCCAACCTGGGACGAGTTTGACGGCTGCGGCTATACGGTGTTTGAGCTTTTAAAGCTGGAGTAAAAAATGGGCTAAAAAGACACGGGAAAATGCAAAAAAGGCGCACGGCTTTAAACCGTGCGCCTTAAGTGTGCTTTTGATTAACTTACTTAATCTCGATTTCTGCACCGACAGCGGTGAGCTGCTCCTTAAGAGCCTCTGCATCTTCCTTGGAAACGCCTTCCTTGATCTTTGCAGGTACGCCCTCGACAAGAGCCTTTGCCTCGGCAAGTCCGAGACCTGTGATGCCGCGAACTTCCTTGATAACCTTAATCTTCTCAGAGCCGAAGCTTGTCATGATAACGTCAAACTCGGTCTTCTCCTCAGCTGCAGCAGCAGGAGCGGCTCCGCCGGCGGCGGGAGCAGCCATAGCAGCTGCGGACACTCCGAACTCTTCCTCAAGAGCGTGTACCAACTCAGAAAGCTCTATAACTGTGAGAGCTTTTACTTCTTCAATAAGAGCAGCAATTTTTTCGCTTGCCATAGTAATATTTCCTCCTGTAAGTAATATTTTTATTAAAATTATTCAGCAGCAGCTTCTTCTCCGCCGCCAAGTTTTTCTGCAATCGCCTTGATGACGACAGCAAAGCTTGTAATAGGTGCGAGCATTGTTCCGAGAACCTGAGCCTGGAGTACAGGCACGGCGGGGATAGAGGCCAGAGCGTTTATCTCATCCATGGAGATAACCTTGCCGTCCATAAAGCCGCCCTTGATTTCAAAGTGGTCGTCGAATTTGTCGGCGAACTCCTTGATTATCTTTGCGGGAGCAACTGCATCGTCCTGAGAGATTGCGATAGATGTTGTTCCGTTTAAAAGGGAATCCAGCTCAGTAAGACCTACATTGTTAATTGCAAACCGTAAAAGCGTGTTCTTAACAACGGAGTAATCCACGTTGTTTTCACGGAGCTTACGGCGCATCTCTGTATCCTCGGCAACAGTGATACCGGTGTAGTTTACGATTACGCCGGCAGCGGCAGACTTAATCTTTTCGGTAAGCTCTGCAACTATTGCCTGCTTTTCAGAGAGAACCTTTGCGTTTGGCATACATTTTTCACCTCCGAGTTAATGATAATGCGTCCAAACAAAAAACCTCCATGTCAAAGACATGAAGGCATAGCAAACATATTACTGTTGTGCTGTCCTCGGCAGGATTTACGGCTGCGCCACCTGCTGTCTTTGGAACGCAGAAATAATTTTATCAGTTATATGTTGGGTTGTCAACACATTTTTAATTTATTTTTACTGGAAATTTATCTGTTTTTATTTATAAGACCTAAATTTGTACGTTACGGTATATTATACACACATATCCCACCCTCGGAAATTTTTGCAGGAAGGTGGGATAAATATTTTGTGTACTCTGCTTTTAGCTCAATCCCACTCTTTCCAGATGTCCGGGCAGAAGCCGACAGTGGCTTTTTTGCCGTTTCGCACGATGGGCGTCTTAATCAGAGACGGATCCTCCAAAAGCTTTTCCTCCACGTCGCTGTCGTAGGCGAGATACTTAATTAAGTCATATCCGCGGGCCTTTTCGTCAATCATGGCCTCAAGGCCTACGGCGTTTTTCACGCTGTTAAATTCGCCGCGGCTCATACCGTAGCGCAGAAGGTCAATGCTCTGAAACTTTATGCGGCGCTCTTTAAAATAGCGCTCTGCCTTTTTTGTGTCAAAGCATTTTGACTTGCCAAAAATCTGTATATTCAATGTGCATTACACCTCGTTTATGACAGGCAGTATCATGGGGTTGCGTTTTGTCTTTTTGTAGAGGAAGCTGGAAAGGTCATTTTTGACAGCGCCCTTCAGCGTAGTCCAGTCTGTAACCCGCTGGAGCGAGCAGTCATAAAGCGTGTCCATGACAACCTCTTTAAGCTGGTTTATAAGGTCTTCCGCCTCTTTCACATAGATAAAGCCGCGGGTAATTATGTCCGGAGGTGACATCACGCTGCCGTCCTCAGCTGAGAGAGTTATAAACACCACAAGCATACCGTCCTGAGCCAGGTGCTTTCTGTCCCGGAGCACCATTGCGCCGACATCGCCCACACCGGTGCCGTCCACAAGGACAGCCCCTGAGGGCACGGTGCCGTTTTTGCGTATACTCCGTGAACTGAGCTCAATCACGTCGCCTATGTCGGAAATTACAATATTGTTTGGCTTTATGCCCATCTGCTGCGCCAGCTTTGCGTGAGTGCAGAGGTGGCGGCGCTCTCCGTGAAGCGGAACGAAGAACTTTGGCTTTATAAGTGCCAGCATGAGCTTTAACTCCTCCTGACAGGCGTGGCCTGACACGTGGATATTGGTCCTCTTGTCATATATGACCTCGGCGCCGCGTCGGAACAGCTCATTTATTACCTTGGAGACCGTCTTTTCATTTCCGGGTACGGCGGAGGCGGAAATTATAACCCTGTCTCCCGCCTTTATCTCCAGCTGCTTGTGACCGGAGAAGGCCATTCTGTACAGGGCGCTCATGGGCTCTCCCTGGCTGCCGGTGGTCATTACCACGACTTTTTCCGGAGGCAGGTTCTTTATCTGGTTAAGCTCCATCAGTACGCCTTTAGGAGGGTCAACATATCCCAGCTCAATTGCGATTTTCAGATTGTTTTCCATACTGCGGCCGGTGACGGCAACCTTTCTGCCGAATTTGGCGGCGCAGTTTAAAACCTGCTTCATTCTGTCCACATTGGAGGCGAAGGTGGTTATTATAATTCGCTGGTTGCAGCCGGCAAAAAGCTCTTCAAACCGTGCGCCTACTTTGCGTTCAGAGGGGCAGTAGCCCGGCGTCTCCACGTTTGTGGAGTCGGACAGGAGGGCAAGTACTCCCTTTTTTCCCAGCTCGCCGAAACGGGCCAGGTCAATCATCTCGCCTGTCACAGGAGTGGTATCTATCTTAAAGTCTCCTGTGTGGACAATCATTCCCACAGGGGTTTTTATCGCCATGGCGACGGAGTCGGATATGCTGTGGTTTGTGTGAATAAACTCCACGCGGAAGCAGCCGGCCTTAAAGCTCTCGCCGGCCTCAAGTGTTATAATATCAGCCTTGTTTAAAAGACCGTGCTCGGCGAGCTTGCCGCTTATCAGTCCCGCTGACAGGCGTGTGGCGTAGATTGGGACGTTCAGCTCCCGCAAAAGATATGGAATGCCGCCTATGTGGTCCTCGTGCCCGTGAGTTATTGCCACGGCCCTGACCTTTGACTTGTTCTTGATAAGGTAGGTGAAATCCGGTATTACCAGGTCAACGCCGTACATGTCGTCGTCAGGAAAGCCGAGACCGCAGTCCACAACGAGGATATCGCCTCCGTACTCGTATACCGTGAGGTTTTTGCCAATCTCATTCAGACCGCCAAGTGAAATAATTTTAAGTTTTTCTGCCATATTTTTTAATCTCCATTCTGCCGCTGAAGGGAGCCCGCAAACCGAAACCAAAATCTCCCGCAGCGGCGCGGGAAAATTTCTTTGGAATAAAGATATGCCGTAAAACCGTGCGGCACATGGTGGAAAAACACATTAAACCCATGGAAAAAAGACCGTGCGTGACTTATATACTGCACGGCGAAACAAAACTTACACCGGTGAATAACAGGGCCGGCGCAAAAATGTAAACTGTGTCCATAAAGTTAAGCTGTTTTCCTGAAATTGCGGACTATTTTGTATTTATCGTTAAAAACAGGCACACAAAAACAAGAGGTTATAGGTACAAGAAGGCTACGGCCCCGTTTCGCCAAGCCCGATATTGTCCCCGAACCCGTTTTTTATGTATGCTTATGTCCATTATTAAGTCCGGACGACGCCTCCGTCCGGGTATATTGAGCCTCATTTTGCCGGAACAACAGGCAAAAGACGGCTTAAATCCCAGTATAATTGCAAGGCTTAAAAAGCCGGTATATAAAAAGCGCACATTACAGCGCATTTTCTCAGTGCATCACCGCGCCTGAATAAGCGGCACGGCATGGGGAATACACATACAGTAAAATTGTACCCCAGTTAAGTGTATTATATTACATACACATATCCTTTGTCAAACAGATATGGTGTTTTTTCCCAGATTGCCCCATAGTAAAAATTCTCCGCATTGGGGCATACATGGCAAATTCATAGATTGTCCGGCCAGGGGAAATTTTGAGATGAGGAAAGTCTCATGGGAGGAGGGACTACATCTCCTGCCTGCCCTCCAGCGCCCGCATAAGTGTCGCGTCATCTGCAAATTCCAAGTTTGCGCCAACTGGTATTCCGTAGGCAAGGCGCGTTACCTTTATGTCAAACGGTTTAAGAAGACGTGAGATGTAACGGGCGGTGGTCTCGCCCTCGGTGTCCGGATTTGTTGCCATTATAACCTCGCGTATGTCCCCCGCGGAAACACGGGCGACAAGCTCCCGGATTTTAAGGTCGTCGGGGCTTACGTGGTTCATGGGGGAGATTACCCCGTGCAGGACATGGTAGTGGCCGTTGTACTCACGCCCGCGCTCGATGGCGATTACGTCTTTTGGGTCTGATACCACACAGATTACTCCCTCGTCCCGACGGGGGTCGGAGCATATCCCGCAGATTTCCATGTCGGTGAGATTGTGGCACACACTGCACTCGTGAACGCTTTTTTTTGCCTGTGCTATTGCGTCGGCAAAGTCAAGAGCCTCGTCTTCCGGGAGGGAGAGCAGGTAAAATGCCAGACGCTGGGCCGATTTTCTGCCAATACCGGGAAGAGAGGCGAATTTATCTATAAGTTTTTCAAGTGACACGGGAAAATAGCCCATGGTTTTATCTCCATTCCGCCGCAGACGCGGCAAACTGTAATTCAGAAAGTTTTACATGCCCGGCGCAGCAGTTCAATGCGCTGTGCCCGGTCCTCGGCTTTAAAGACATCGCTGCCGGCGACTAAGATATCTGCCCCGGCCTCGGCGCACAGCGCCGCCGTCTCCGGGTTAATTCCGCCGTCTATCTCCACGAGGCATTTCAGGCCGCGTGCTTCTATAAGGGATTTTATGTATGACACCTTGGGCATCATTCCGGCCATGAACTTCTGCCCGCCGAAACCGGGCTCCACCGTCATTATAAGCACAAGGTCGAGCTTATCAAGATATTCATCTACAGCGTCAGCCGGTGTGTCCGGCTTTATCGAAAGTCCGGCCATTTTTCCAAGGCCGCGTATTGTGTCGATTGCGCGGTGGATTTCCTCAGGCGTGTCAGATTCCAGATGGACTACTATTATGTCTGCACCTGCCTCGGCAAAGTCCCGGACATAGCGCACGGGCTTTGTTATCATCAGGTGCACGTCAAGTGTCATGTCCGTGTAATTACGCACGGATTTTAAGACAGGCAGACCCACGGAAATATTTGGAACAAAAACGCCGTCCATAACATCAAAATGCAAATAATCCGCCGTTTTGACTGTGTCTATGTCGTCTCCAAGCTTTGCAAAGTCGGCGGAGAGGAGCGACGGGGCAATTTTAATCATGTGAGCACCACCTGAAATGCTAAAAATATGCGGTGAAAGAGCGGAACCTCGCCGTCTGGTGTGTACGGCTGCGGCCCGAAGCAGTTACAAAGCCATGTACCGGTACTGCGTCTGCATGGCAGAATACACCCAGCGCATTACCATTTTTTGCCTGTGCGGCGTTGCGGCAGTTTATTGGATACCTTAACAAAAAACACTTTCACATGGCTATTATAACCTCCGGCGCCGCGCTTGACAAGAGCGGCTATAAATAATAAAATTAACTGAATACATTTATTTTATACAAGAGGTGAAAAATGTGCGTAAAGTCAGGAAAAAATCTCCTGTCCCTGTATATGGGATTGCGGGGGTATGTCTTCTGTACTGCCTCATATTTCCCCTGTACAGGTTGTGGCACTTTATAATACTTATCGCAATCATGGCGGCGGTATATGTAATCCTCTCAAAACTGTTTCCGGGAACGGTGGAGACGGTGGAGGAGCCAAAGCCGAAGCCAGAACCGGTGAAAACCGGCAACCCGGAGCACGATGCGCTTTTAAGGCAGGGCGAGCAGGCGGTAAAAGAGATGGGCAAGATTATGCAGTCTGTTAAGGACCCCAATGTACGAAGTAAGATAATGCGCATAATTGAGCTCACAGACAAGATATTCAAGGAGATTGTGGAGGACCCGGACGACTATAAGGCGGTAAAGCGCTTTGCAAATTATTTTCTTCCAACCACCTTAAAGCTTTTGTATACATACGACAGAATGGCGGCGATTGATATTCGCGGTGAGAACATTGACGCCACCAAGGGCAATATATTAAACGCTCTGGACGCCACTATTACGGCGTTTGAAAAGCAGTATGACGCGCTTTTTGCAAATCAGGCCCTGGACATTGAGACGGATATAACCGTTTTTGAGGCGATGCTTAAAAAAGAGGGACTGAAGTAGCAAACTGCTTTCCCGGTGAGCGGCGCGGATATTAATAAACAGACAATGCCGGCTTAAAGAAGCTGCCGCCTCGTTTCACTTCTGTAAATAGCGGAGGTAAGCGGGTGCGGCGCAGACAATGCCGGGCAGGAATTTATACAGACAGGTATATTACTATTTTTGAGAGGAAGTTTTAATATGGCAGAAAATGAAGCATATGTCCCCCAGCTTACACTAAACCCGGGCGGCAGTGCCGCAGCGGCGCAGGAGTTTAACCCCAAAGCACAGGAGGAGCGGGACCAGAACGCGGTTACTCTGGACATGGGCCAGCTGACTCCGGAGGAGCAGAAGACAGTAGAGGACTTTGCAAAGCAGATAGACATAACAGACACGACTGCCATACTCACATATGGCTCGCAGTCACAGCAGAGAATAGCGGATTTTTCAGACTCTGCGCTTCAGTCCGTCCGCACAAAGGACATGGGGGCCGTCGGAGATATGCTTTCGGACCTCGTTGTGGAGCTCAGAGGATTTAAGGTAGAGGAGCCGGAGAAAAAAGGCCTGTTCGGCTTTAAGAGAAAGGCTCAGAAATACATTGAAAACATTAAGGCGGATTATGCCAAAGCGGAGACAAATGTTGACAAAATCACCGAGATGCTGGAGCAGCACCAGATGACCCTCATGAAGGACACTGCGATGCTCGACAAGATGTATGAGACGAACCAGGCATATTTTAAAGAGCTCACCATGTATATTCTCGCCGGCAAGCAGAAGCTTGAAGAATGCAGAAATGTCACTCTGCCGGAGCTGCAGAAAAAGGCGGAGGAGAGCGGTCTGCCTGAGGACGCGCAGGCAGCCAACGACTATGCCAACATGATAAACAGGTTTGAAAAGAAGATACACGACCTGGAGCTCACGAGAATGGTGTCCATTCAGATGGCGCCGCAGATACGTATGATACAGAACAATGACAGCCTTTTGGTGGAGAAAATCCAGACTTCCATAGTAAATACGATACCTCTGTGGAAGAGCCAGATGGTGCTGTCTCTGGGCCTTTACCACTCGCAGCAGGCAATGGAGGCGCAGAGAGAGGTCACGGATATGACCAACGAGCTGCTGAAGAAAAATGCGGAGATGTTAAAGGCCGGAAGCGTGGGTATAGCCAAAGAGTCCGAGCGGGGAATTGTGGACATTGAGACCCTGACGAATACAAACAAGATGCTCATAGAGACGCTGGAAGAGGTCCAGCAGATACAGAAAGAGGGAGCAGAGAAGAGAAAGGCCGCAGAGGCAGAACTGGGAAGGATTGAGGGCGAGCTGAAGCAGAAGCTCCTGACAATTAACAAATAATATGAAGAAGCTTAAAAACAGAAAAATAGCAATAGTGATATCGGCTGCGGTGATAATTGTATCCGTGCTGATAGGTGTAAATAAGAGCGTGTATTCCCAGATTAAAAAGCTGGACGACAGCTTTGAAAACGGTGTGTATATCTCCTCAGAGGACTACACACAGCCGGGGATAGGGCGACAGCTTGCAAAGCGGACTGACGCCGCTCTGGGACTTGTGACACTGGCGTCGGAGTTTGAGGACATGGCCGAGGAGCAGTCTGCCCTGAGAAGCGCCAGAGAGGCCCTTATGAGTGCCGATACAATTCAGGAGAAATTTGTATGCAATGAGGTGCTGGAAGAGGCATATAAACGTATTGTGCTTGCCTTTTCATACGAGACGCTGGACGAAAATCAGCAGAATGCATACGATTCCTATACGAGTACCATGGACGGGGCACAGTCTTTAATAACTTCAAGCAGCTACAACAGGACAGTTGCCGAATTTGAGAGTGAAGTGCTGAATGCATTTCCTGTGAATATTCTGCACTTTGAATTCATAACCGGCGCGCCGGAATATTTCAGAGCTGAGGGGTAAAAATTGAAAAAACGAATTATAACGCTCATGTTTGCAGTCATTTTGGTCCTGGCCGTGCCTTTTGGCGCGTATGCCGTGGTGGATAAAAGCGACGAGTATTATGTGGCGGATTACGCGGGAGTTTTTTCCGATGACTTCAGGCAGGAGCTGATAGATATAAACGGCGACCTTGAATACTACTGCAAGGGTGCACAGCTTGTGGTGGTCACCGTGGAATACTTGGACGGCATGTATTCTGATGAGTACGCCATGCAGCTTTTTAACGACTGGGGCGTTGGAAACAGTGAGGAGAATAACGGAATGCTTCTCCTACTCGCTGTTGAGGAAAACAAGGCGTGGCTTACAGTCGGCGCGGGAATAAGCGGCGTGCTCACCAAAAGCAAAATCGACAGTATGTTTGAAGAGTATTTCTGGGACGACTTTGACGCCGGACACTATCAGGACGCGACAAGCCGCATGGTAAACGCCCTGCTTGACTGGTATGCGGATTATTACGGCCTCCAGACTGAAAATGTGGGTCAGGTCAGTGAGCCAACGCTTGCCACGCGTATGATGCGGTTTGTGTCATCACTTATTCCGTATGTCGTGATTATTGTAATTGTTGTAGCGGTGGCGGCTGTAAATGACAGGCGGCGCTACAGGTCATATTATACGTTTATGGGGATACCGATGCCCAGGTATCACTGGTGGTTTATGTTTATGGGACCTCACCGCCACTGGCGCGGACCGCGTGGCCCGAGGGGGCCAGGAGGACCGGGCGGTTTCGGCGGAGGCGGCAGCGGAGGAAGTTTCGGCGGCTTCGGTGGATTTGGAGGCGGCGGACACTCCGGCAGCGGTCACGGCGGAGGCGGCTTCGGCGGAGGCGGCGGAGGCCGCAGGTAGATGCAAATGCGTCATCTTTTTTGATGGCGCATTTTTCATGAGCAATGAAAAACTCCCCTGGAAACAGGGGAGTTAAAACTATGAGATGTATATGGAGTCAATCATATCGGCAAATTCAGCCGTCCAGTTATTGTCGCCGGCCTGAGTAAACGTGAGTATGTATGTGCAGTCACCCGGCACGACTATGTAGTACTGGTATTGTACCATTGGGACGCCCATATAGTCGTAAGACGCCTCAAAGTATAATGTGTCATAGCCGTCGAGAGTGCCCTTTTCAAAGTAGTCAAAGCTTATATCAATGCCGGCAAGGTCGGTGCTTTGAAGAGTATCTAAAAATACCTCCTCAAACTGCTCCTGAGAATAGTTCTTTAAAGTGGTGTCAGGCAGGGTGACAATCAGGTTAATATTGCTGACGTCTGTGGGGTAATTGGGGTTATAGTATATTACGCTGTAGTCGCTGAGCTCTTCAGATGTCCAGCCGTAAGGAGATGTATAGTTTATTACCGAGTCGCCGAATTCCGACGTGTCGTCATCTGTGTCGTCATCAGGCTCAACCGTAACGGTGGGAGGCCCGTCTGAGGTATCGCTGTCAGTGTCATCCTGGCTGCTGTCATCGGGTAAAATGCTTTCAACTGAACTGTCATTGTCTGTTTGAGCAGTGTCATTTTTCCCCGAATCGTCCTTCACACCCACAACGTCCCGAAGCCCGCAGGAGCTGAGGACAAAAACAAGGGAGAGCACAAGCGTGATAATAAGTAAGCGCTTTTTCATGAAAAATCTCCTTCTCTTTTTGCCGTGCAAAAGCATAGTGAAAATGGCCATGTGTTGCCTTGTAAAGTGTGTTAAATCACCTGATGCGGTATGTACATAATGACCGCAGATGCGGCACATACGCCAATTTCGCGGTGTACTGCCTGTGCACGAAGTTTTATATATAGTATTCTAAACGGTGACACGGTATTTTTCAATAGCATTTTTAAACAGATTGCCCCCGTGGCAGTCAATAGCCACGGTTAGGGGAAGGTCACGCACAGTGAGCCGCTTTACCGATTCGCAGCCCAGGTGGGGAAAGGCAATTTCCTCTGCCGTCTCTATGTGCTGTGCCATCAGCGCGCCGGCGCCGCCCACGGCACAGAGATAGATACCGCCGTTTTGGATTATGGCGTTTTGCACCGCGTCGCTGCGGTCACCCTTTCCAATGGTAGCGGCAAGACCAAGGAAGTACAGCCGCGGGGCAAAGGCGTCCATTCGGGAGGAGGTTGTGGGACCGCATGAGCCTGTAGGCATTCCGTCATGGCCTGGTGTGGGCCCGGCATAGTAAATTATGGCGTCTTTCAGCTCAAAAGGGAGCGGCCCTCCACTGTCCAAAAGGGAGAAAATCTCCTTGTGGGCGGCGTCACGGGAGGTGTAGATTGTCCCGGTGAGGAGTACCCTGTCACCGCAGTGGAGATTTGGGATTTGCCGCCGTATATCCTCAGAGTTAATATTAAATGTTTTCATCTTTGCCCTCCTCTGTAAGAGCGCTTCGGCAGATACCGTCTGCCCTGCTCACGGCGCTTTCCGCAGCGGTAAGGGCCGTATTCATATCCCGCTGCGCCTCCACGGCAGAGGAGACAAACCTGTTTAGCTGCTCGCCGGCGTTTTTCAGTGCCGTCTCTAGCTCCGCAAGGGTATCTGACACAGCAGAATATGCCGTCCGCCTGGCCTCCAGGGCGCTGTCCTGGGCGGCCTTTTCCCGCTTTATGGCGTCGTCGCGCTCCAAAACTGCTTCAGCGGCTCTGTTTGTGAGCACGGAGTTTAACTCCTCAAGCTGTTTTATGCGCTCATTGGCACGCTTGAGCTCGCTTTTAAGCTGGGAATTTTCCTTTGAAAGACGCCCCTTTTCTCCTGACAGCTTCTGTATATAGCCCAACACGTCGTTTCTGTTGAACCCGGAAAGATTGCTCCTGAATTTAACGCTCATATTAATCTCCATTCTGCCGCTGAATTTTTATATCTGTGAGTCATGCAAGCTGGCTGTATGACGCATAGTCCTCGTATGTCCGTGTCCCGCTGCACGCTGGGGTAATGACGGAATCCCACCAGTAACCCTCCGGCATGTCGTCATCGGAGAGCAGGAATCCCGCTTCCATACCGCCGGATATGCAGGCGGATATATCCACGTGGTAGTAACTGCCTTCAAGATTTATTACATTCCAGAAATGCGCCTGACCGTTGAGCAGTCCGCGGACAACGGTACATTCAAGCCCCATCTTGTCACACATTGCCTTATATGCCATTGCCATGCCCTCAGCCGTGCACTCTCCGTTCACGATAGCGCCGTATGCCGTGTCGTCAATTTGCACGGCGGCCGTATCTGTAAGCTCACATTCAGTCATTAGCGACTGGCACATGAGAAGGTACAAAACACCGTCATTTGTCGCGCCGAGCGGTTCTGCCATCTCCAGAATTTTGCTGTTCAGCGTAACCCGCATGTTATCCAGAACGCCGGGGGTATAGCTGTACACAAGGCCGACCTCCATAATTCTGTATCCCTCTTCTTTGGGATAGCAGACCGTGAGAGCGGTGGGAGGGAGGATAACTTCAAGGGGATTTTCATAGTAAAGCCTCGTTATGGTGTCAGAGATGACCTGGCCGGTTATTCCGTCGTGCTGGGTATAAAATGCAAATTCTGTTTTTCCCTGGCTTATGTTGTCAAGGAGGAGATATTCAAGGTATCTGTTTGAAGAGACAGAGCACAGGCTGTCTACTTCGTCTTTCGTGGCACGGTACACTATTGAGACCTCAACATTG
Organism: Candidatus Alloscillospira gallinarum; assembly: GCA_904420055.1. Lineage (GTDB taxonomy): Bacteria > Bacillota > Clostridia > Oscillospirales > Oscillospiraceae > Alloscillospira > Alloscillospira gallinarum. The sequence continues at coordinate 15,850 of CAJFTV010000019.1, forward strand.
TAAAAGGAGGCCGACTGTGTCACAGAGGAGTTTATGTAGTACACGGCATAAGAGCCCAGCGGGTCGTCGCTCTCAATTTCCTGGCAGACCTGCTGTACGGCACCGGGGACATCGTCTCTGTCAAAGGAGGAAATCCTGAATGTCTGTGTGTCCGTGTGGCGTGAAATCATTGCCCGGATAGAGGCCTTAAATACCTCATACTGGCTCACCTCGGTGTAGTTAGAGGGATTTTCCGTTCCACCAGTCTCCTCTGAATCGACGCTTATATGTACAGGGGTGGAGGAGGATATCTCCCCCTCCAGCACAGAAGAACAGCCGGAGGCGGCAAGCGAGATAAGCGCTATTAAAAATGCGGTAATACGTTTTTTCAAAGCTTTCTCCCTTCCACCGCTTTTTACATGTGCAAAATCCACTGCAAGCGGCAGGAGCGGGGATTTTGCCGCGTCCGCAAAGAGCGGACAGCGCACTTATTTAAACTCGGCGTTGTCGGAAAAACCTTTGCCGAACACTTCTTTCGCGTCATTTATTATCATGAACGCTCCGGGGTCAAATTCTTTTACGATACTGCGCAGCTCAACAATCTGGCGGGGCTTTATTGCGCACATGATAATATGCTTTTCGGCTCCGGAATACCCGCCGTGGCCTGTGAGAATTGTGACGCCCCTGTCGAGGCGGATTAAGATTGCGTTTTTAAGTTCCTCACTGTGGTCGGTTATGATATAGCACATCTTTGACTGTGAAAAGCCGTACAGTACAATGTCGAGCGACTTCGACATCAAAAAGACTGTGATTAAAGCATACAATGCGCTGTTTATTTTGTCAAATATAACAGAATATGCGCAGATGATAATAAGGTCCACAATGAACATAATTGTACCGGTGTTCATATGGGCGTATTTGAGCTTTAACAGTTTTACCACAATCTCCGTACCGCCTGTTGTGGCGCCTACCCTGTAGACAATGCCCAGACCCACGCCCATTAGAATGCCGCCGTAAACGCATATGAAAAGCGGTTCGGTTGTGAGCACATAGGGAAATAAGTTCAGGCCGTCCACCGCCAGGGAAGACAGGACAGTTCCGGCAAGGGAGGCAATTACAAACTCACGCCCGAATTTTACCCATGCTATAATAAAGAGGGGGATATTGAGGACGATTGACATTGTACCGACGGGCAGTCCGGTAAAGGCGTTTATAATCATTGAGACGCCGTTTATGCCGCCTGTCGGCACGTCGTTGGGATATGTGATGTAGGAAAACCCAACGGCGTAAATGAGACTGCCCAAAAGTATCAAAAAATATTTCCCTGTTACTTTTAAAATTTTATTGTTCTTCATTGCCAAAAAGCTCCATTTGTTCCTCGCCCGTGTCCTCCGGCTTCAATATTGAACCGGCAGCGGGGACAGACCTTACTGTATATCTCTGTATGTTTTTTATTGGAGTATCCCGCAGAAGTGCTGCACTGTCGAGTGTATAGCGGCGCTTAAGCGTTATGACTGCCACACCCTGGGAGGCGCGGGTGCTCTTGGGTGAGAGAAGGGACGTGCTGAATACAAGGGCACGGCCGTCTGTGGAGTAGACGGCGATATCCGTCTCACCGGAAAAGGGGACGATTGAGCGCAGGGGAGACTTGTCGCTGTAGGCGCCGGTGAGCTTTTTGCGGTTTGTCTTTGTTTCATAGGCGGAGAGCTCAATCCGCGCCGCCTTGCCGTTTTCAAAGAAAAACAGCAGACTGCCGGAGTAGTCCCCCGGATTTACCATATATATGGGATTTTCATTTTCCTCCATGCCAAGGTATGTGCGCAGATATGTGCCGAGGGCTGAGGCCTTGGTGTCCTCAAAGTCGGATATCCGTGTTTTGTAGACCTGGTGCATGTCGGTGAAAATAAGCAGCTCGTCCCGGTTTGAGGCCTCAAAGGTCTGGCGAAGGCTGTCGGCCTCCTTGTATTTCTGCTCGCCCCCCATTCTGAGGGACAGGGGAGTAATCTTTTTAAAGTACCCCTCTTTTGAGAGAAAGAGGTGTACCGGGTAGTCCGGTATCGTGTCCTCTGCCTCTATTACGGGCAGGTCCTCCTCATACACTATTTCGGTTTTCCTCCCGGTGCCGTACTTCTTGATTACGTTTTTCAGCTCCGAGGTTATTATGCCCCGGATTTTGCGTTTGCTGTTTAATGTGTCCTCAAGCTCGGCAATTTCCCCGGTGAGCTTTTCCGTCTCCTCCGTGCGCCGCAGAATGTACTGGCGGTTTATATTGCGCAGCTTAATTTCCGCCACATATTCCGCCTGGGTTTCGTCAATGCCAAAGCCAATCATGAGGTTGGGGACGACATCGGCCTCCTCTTCCGTATTTCGGATTATTTCAATGGCACGGTCAATGTCAAGAAGTATTTTTTTAAGTCCGAGAAGCAGGTGCAGCTTCTCCCGCTTTTTTGTGAGCTCGTTATATACCCGCCTTTTTACGCACTCTGTACGCCAGGCGAGCCACTCGTCAAGTATCTCACGCACGCCCATGACTCTCGGCATGCCTGCCACAAGGACGTTAAAGTTGCAGGAGTAGGAGTCCATAAGGGGTGTCTGGCGGAAGAGACGCGCCATGAGCTTTTCAGGGTCGGCTCCCCGCTTGAGGTCGATGGTGAGCTTGAGACCGCTTAAATCCGTCTCGTCGCGCATGTCGGATATCTCTTTTGCGCGGCCCGCCTTAATCAGTTCCGCCACCTTGTCCATAATGGCCTCGATGGTGGTGGAGTAGGGGATTTCGTATATCTCTATGAGGTTTTCCTTCTGGATATAGCGCCATTTTGAGCGCACTTTTATACTGCCGCGCCCTGTCTCATATATGGCCGAGAGAGCCTCGCGGTCGTAAATGAGCTGCCCTCCGGTGGGAAAATCGGGGGCCAAAAGGGTGGACATTATGTCGTGATTTGGGTCTGCGATGTAATCTATGGCCGTCTGGCACACCTCTGTGAGGTTAAAACCGCATATGTTTGACGCCATTCCAACGGCAATGCCGGTATTGGAGCTGACAAGGATATTCGGGAAGGTGGTGGGCAGCAGCGTAGGCTCAGTTGTAGAGTTATCGTAATTTGGCACAAAATCAACCGTGTCCTTGTCAATGTCCCGGAAAATTTCCTGACAGATTCCCGCAAGCTTTGCCTCTGTGTACCGTGAGGCGGCGTATGCCATGTCACGGGAATAGACCTTGCCGAAGTTGCCCTTTGAGTCGACAAAGGGAGTTAAAAGGGCGCCGTATCCCGCGGAAAGACGCACCATTGTCTCGTAAATGGCGCTGTCGCCGTGGGGGTTTAAGCGCATTGTCTGTCCAACTATGTTTGCGGACTTTGTTCTTGACGATGTAAGTCCCATTTTATACATTGTATAGAGGAGTTTTCTGTGGCTGGGTTTAAAGCCGTCAATCTCCGGTATGGCCCTGGAGACAATGACGCTCATGGCGTAGGGCATATAGTTTGTCTCAAGGGTGTCTGTAATTGGCTGGGAGACCACCTGTGCCCGCAGCCCGACTATATTCGGGTTTGCGGGCTTTTTTTCTCCTCCGCTTTTTTTCTTGGCCATGTAAAGATGTCCTTCCGTAAAAAAGTATGCAGGTTAAGCTGCAGGCGGGTTAAGATATGTCCGCCAGGTCCAGGAATTTGTAGCCGTTTTCTGTGATGTGGATTTTCCGGCCGGCCAGATTGTCGCCCAAAAGCAGGTCGAACATCTCCGCCGTCTTTTCCACGTCCTCAGGCATGATTTTTATAAGTCTGCGGGTGTCGGGACTCATTGTGGTGAGCCACATCATGTCCGGGTCGTTTTCGCCAAGTCCCTTTGAGCGGTTTATGGCCTCGGGCTTTGAGCCGTTAAATCCGGCAATTATCTCCGCTTTTTCCTTTTCAGAGTAGGCAAAATACGTTTTTCCCTTGTGCACAATCTCAAAAAGGGGTGACTCTGCAATGTACACATACCCTTTCTCAATAAGAGTGGGGGTTAGGCGGTACAGCATTGTGAGGATAAGCGTGCGTATCTGAAAGCCGTCCACGTCGGCATCTGTGCAGATTATCACCTTGTTCCAGCGGAGATTGTCCAGGTTAAATGTGGACAGGTCCTTGTTCTTTTTCGTGTTTACCTCCACGCCGCAGCCCAGGACCTTTAAAAGGTCTATTATTATATCGTTTTTAAATATCTTGTCGTAGTCCGCTTTAAGACAGTTTAAAATCTTGCCCCGGACAGGCATGATACCCTGAAACTCGGCGTCCCGGCTGAGCTTGCAGGCGCCGAGGGCGGAGTCGCCCTCCACAATGTAAATCTCTCTTTTTGACACGTCCCGGGAGCGGCAGTCCACAAACTTCTGTACACGGTTTGCTATGTCAATGCTTCCGGAGAGCTTTTTGCCGATGTTGAGCCTCGTTTTTTCCGCCGCCTCCCGGCTGCGCTTGTTTATAAGCACCTGATCGGCTATCCTGTCAGCCTCAGTTTTGTGCTCTATAAAGTAGATTTCAAGGTTTGAGCGGAAAAACTCCGTCATAGCCTCCTGTATGAACTTGTTTGTGATGGCTTTTTTCGTCTGGTTTTCGTATGAGGTCTGGGTGGAAAAGCAGTTTGTGACCAGGATAAGGCAGTCCGTAACGTCGGCAAAGGTAATTTTACTCTCATTTTTCTGATACTTGCCCTGCTTTCTTATATAGGCGTCAATTGCGTAGACAAAGGCGTTTTTCGCCGCCTTTTCCGGCGCTCCGCCGTGCTCCAGCCAGGAGGAGTTGTGATAGTACTCTATGAGGTTTACCTTGTTTGAAAAGGCGACCGCCGCCGAAAGCTTTACCTTGTATTCCGGCTTATCCTCTCGGTCACGTCCACGGCGCTCCGTCTCAAAATACACGGGAGCGGATATATACTGCATGTCGGCAATCTCGGAGACGTAGTCTATTATGCCGTTTTCGTATAAAAATTTTGTCTCCTCAAAGCCTGTATCGGTTTCGTTCCTGAAAACAAAGGTGACGCCGGCATTTACCACCGCCTGACGCTTTAATGTCTCTGTGTAATAGCTCACCGGAATGTCGATGTCGGTAAATACCTCAAGGTCCGGCAGCCAGTGGGTGAGGGTTCCGGTACGCTTGCCCTTGTATGGCTCTTTGCCAAGCTCTCCGACAATCTCGCCCTTTTCAAAGTGTAGGGAGTATTTAAACCCGTCCCGCCAGACGGTGACGTCCATGTATTTGGAGGCGTACTGTGTGGCGCAGGAGCCGAGGCCGTTTAGCCCTAAGGAGTATTCGTAATTGTCGCCGTCGGTGTTTGAGTACTTGCCGCCGGCGTACAGCTCGCAGAAAACAAGCTCCCAGTTGTAGCGCTTTTCAGTTGGATTCCAGTCCACAGGACAGCCGCGCCCAAAATCTTCTACCTGAATGGACTTGTCTTTATAGCGAGTAACGGTTATAATATTGCCATAGCCCTCTCTGGCCTCGTCTATTGAGTTGGAGAGTATCTCAAAAACGGCGTGCTGGCAGCCGTCCAGCCCGTCGGAGCCGAATATTACCCCCGGCCTTTTGCGGACACGGTCGGCACCTTTTAAGCTGCTTATGCTGTCGTTGCCGTATTCCGGCTTTTTAGACGTCTGTTTCATATCTATCACCTGACTGATATATCAACATATTGATATGTAATAATTAAACTAACCAGACATATAGTATAATATATCCGGGAAAAATAATCAACAATATCGGTATAAAATTCCGCAGCCCGGAATTTTATCCGGACTGCGGAACTTAAGGGCGGCTTATCTATCTGCCGCTTCGGCAACTCAAAAAATGCATACCGGCTGTTTTGGATATATCTATTTCTTTTTGAAAACCGGTATGGCTTTCTCATATCCCTGGCCGGAGCGATTATTTTACTTGCCTGACTATATTATTTCCCGGACAGATGATTATAACCAGTTATTTTTTGGCAATAATTTTTTATGGTACTTGCACATAAAGTGGAAGTGTCGGAAAGGAGAAATGTATGGACAACATGATTTATTATATCCCCTATGACATACACATTTCACCCGACACCATTAAATCCAATCCCTGGATGATAGGCGCCTGTGTGATTGTTCTTGTGCTGGTGTTTATAATTATATTTAAAACATCTCTGAAGCTTATTTTTAAAATACTTATAAATACCGCGGTGGGATTTGTGCTGCTGTACCTGCTGAACATATTCGGCGGCGCATTTGGAATAAGTCTTGGCATAAACTGGATAAACGCGATTATTGCGGGCGTCCTTGGCTTGCCGGGAATAGCGCTTCTTCTCATTCTCAGGTGGATGGGAATAATGTGATAAATTTTTCTTGACAATATCCGGCGGCGTGGTATAATAACAGCGTTGTCGCTGATATACGCGCCGCCTGCGCGTAAGGTGCAGGACACGGATATCGTCTGCGGGCGTAGCTCATCTGGTAGAGCGCCACCTTGCCAAGGTGGAGGTAGCGAGTTCGAGCCTCGTCGCCCGCTCCATAAAACTCCCTTTTGTTTTACAAAAGGGAGTTTTTTTGTTTAAAACATGGTGATCTATCATCAATAACCAGAAAAAACAAAAATGTTATTGAGATTTTTCTGACGAAACGTGAAACTCTACGCTGCGTATGTGTTAATTGTAGTGCGGACTATGTAATATTAGAGGCAGGGAGATGAGCAAATGGATCAGATTAAAACGGGAAAATTTATATCTGAGATGAGAAAAGACGCAGGACTTACTCAGAGACAGCTTGCGGACATGTTAGGTATAAGTGATAAAACTGTCTCGAAATGGGAGCGGGGGGTATCACTTAGATAAAGATACCACACCATTCCCACGCTGACTTTTGCTCAACCGATACAGCCGGAGGG
>CAJFTV010000020.1 GCA_904420055.1 Candidatus Alloscillospira gallinarum
ATTTATATAGCGGTCTTTAAGCTCTGTAATTCCCGCGAAATCCACACAGGGGGCATAGCACTCCTCTATTCTGCCGTGCAGCTCCCCTGCCCCAGCCATCAGCGATACGGCACCGGCTTCAAGGGATTTTATGAGCTTTTTCAGTTCTTTTCTCCGGTCCTTTTCCCACTGGGATATCTCCGGGCCAAGAGCGTCCAGACGTATATGTCTGTGCGCTTTCCCCCAGTCTTTATAATCGCGGCCGCAGATAAATCCAAGCCTCAGCCCCGGCAGAATAAGCCCCTCCAGTCTATCCATATCAAGGGGCGACAGACACTCTACCGTGTCTATCCCGGCACTCTCTGCCTTCTCTTTCAGCAGGCTTAACATCTCGCTGCCAAACCCGAAATCGTTGTCTATGTAATAAACCCGGTCACAGTGTGTATTAACCGTGTCCCGCAGGAAAATTCTGCCCCTGCCGGTCACAGCCGAGAGAAGGCGTTTTTTTACGTTTCCGCTTCCCTTTCTCCCCTTAAATTCCCGCTGGGCAATCCCCTCGGCTCTCTTTACGCTCACGTCCTTTACTCTCCCGTCAAAGGGCAGATGCAGACACTTATCTGTGGCCGCCATAGCAGCTGCAAGGTTTTTCCCAGTCTCGGCAAGACGCCGGTATTCAGCAAACAGCGCCGCAATTTCCGTTTTGCTCACCGTCATTTTCCGTGTGTCAACAAAACGCCCCAGGTCTATATACTCTGAGTCTGCGCCGTAAATCCCCGGCTCACACACGTGGGGCGACGTCCCGTCAACAAATGCGCACCCTATCTCAGGCAGACGTACTCCGTCAAGGGAACCGGGGTCGCCGGTGCACATGATATATTCCACTTCACAGCCAGAGGCGGCAAAGTGCTCTCCTATGCTTCTCATAAACGTGGACTTCCCGCAGCCCGGGCACCCTTTCACTATGTATAAATACTCCCCTTCCCCGGCAAGCCCGCCGATTAGGGACTGAAAGCGTCCGTCAGAGTACGCTCCCAAAAAATAATTGTATGTATAAGGCATTGTTTTCCTCCCGCATATTTTTAATGGCTCTCAACCATAAATATGCCGGGCGGCGGCGTATTGACAACATATGTATAAAGTATCACGCAAAAAAGCGCAGCCCCAAAAAATTTCAGAGCTGCGCTTTTTTAGTTTTACTCTTTTGGCAGCGCCCTTTTCGCCTTTATCATAAATATTACGGCGAGCACAGAAACAGCAGCCTCCGCAATTACAACGGCCCACCATATCCCATCGGCTCCAATTATCATCGGCAGTACAATGAGAAGCGCTATATTTACCGCAATACCTCTCAAAACGGTGAGCACCGTCGCCTTTTTGTCCTGTGAAATGGATTGGAGATACAGTATCGCGAGAATATTAACCCCAAGGAACAAAAACGACAGGAAGTAAATGCGCAGAATGTGCGGCGCTATGTCCATGACCTCCGGCGTGGCCCGAACAAACACGCCTGTAATCTCCGCCGGGAACAGCAGCCCGCAGACAGTGAACAGGACACTGAGCACCATCATAACTGCAAGCGCCATCTTAAAAACGCGTTGAATGCGCCCCGTCTTACCGGCGCCGAAATTCATGGACCAGATTGGCTGTGCCGCCTGTCCGACGCCCATGTATATGTGGGTTACAAGGGCTGCAATCGTAAGTACAAATCCATATACCGCCAGGGCTGCTGAGCCTGAATAATGCATAATCAGGTTATTTATTACAACAGTTGTCACCACCATGGCAATTTCCAAAAAAGCTGCGCCAAAGCCATTTGCAAGAGTTTTCACAATTTCACTTCCAAAATTATGGGAACGCGTAAGCTTCAGGGTGCATTTCCCTGTAAAATAGTGTATGCATTGTATTCCCGTCTGTACGACAACACCTAATGCCGTTGCAAGTGCCGCGCCGAACATACCCATATTCATGGGGAACACAAAAAACCAGTCGCCGAAAACATTGACTGCGGCCCCGATTAACACCGAGGCAAGGGCAAGATTGGGAGCGCCGTCCATTCTCAAAAAGTTTGGCAGATATGCGGACATGAGCATAAATGGAAATGCAATTATTATCACAGTGCCATACTCCAAAGCATACGGCATAATTGTATCGTCCGCACCTAACAGTCTGAACAGCGGAACACGGAAAAACCACAAAAGCGCCCACACTGCTATACCTATCACACCAACGAGAAAGAGGGAGACAGTATAGCTTGCGTTGCCACGTTCCCAATCGCCGCTGCCCCTTGCCACCCCCATGAGCACAGAGCCGCCAATACCACATAAAATTGCCAGAAAAATTGGCAGAGAAAAAAGCGGTGTTACAACAGCCAATGCTGCCGTACCGTTTGCCCCAACTCCCTGTCCAATGGCAATCGTATCTACAAAACTGTATATAGTCACCACAAGGGCGCTGCCAACTGATGGGACAAGATATTTTACAAAAAGTGATTTCGGGTTATCCAGAAGTAAATTCATCTCATGCAGTTCCTCCGTATTTTTCAGTTTCTTCATGGCTAAAGTCAAAAAGTTATATTATCTATGCGGCAAAAAATTACTCCCATGGAAGCAGCCACTCCTCCCACGGGAGTATTTTTACGATAAAATCCGCAAACAGGTATCTACAGATTAAGTTTCAGGTTACCCAGCTCACTCTGCAAACTGTTCCGCCCACTTTTCAAAGCGGTCAATTTTCTCAATGCAGTCACCCTTATCCTCACCTCTTGTGAGAATGTATATCTTTATCTTGGGCTCTGTCCCGGAGGGACGCACAACCACCGCAGTGCCGTCGTCCAGAATGTACTTCAAGACATTTGAGCCGGAAAGCTCCAGCTTTTTCTCTTCCTTTTTTGTGCGTGAAATCCCTGTGAGATAGTCACGCACCTCCTGCACGTGGGTGCCGGCAATCTCCTCAGGCGGGTTTTCCCTCAGGCTGCACATGAGTTTTTTCATGTTCTGTAGCCCGTCAAGCCCCTGCATGTAGAGGTTTACCGTCTTTTCAAGGTAATATCCGAATTTGCTGAAAATATCCTGTGCCGCATCAAAAAGGGTCATGCCCTTCTCTGCATACCACATGGCCATTTCAGTCAGCAGCATGGAAGCTGTAACTGCGTCCTTATCCCGCACATAGTCTCCAACCATGTACCCATAGGACTCCTCATATGAGAAAATGACTTTCCCCTCTCCGGCCTCCTCAAGCTGGTTTTTCTTTTCCGCCATGAACTTAAAGCCGGTGAAGGTGTCAATACACCGAACGCCGCCGTCCTCAGCCACGCGCCTTGCAAGCTCTGTGGTCACTATTGTCTTTAAAGCTACGGGATTTTCCGGCATTGCCCCGCTCTCCCGCCTTGTCTTTATTATGTAGTCTAAAAGAAGTACCCCGGTGAGGTTTCCGGACACCGGCACAAAGCTGCCGGATTTGTCCCGAATCATTATCCCCACCCTGTCTGCGTCTGGGTCAGAGCCGATTATAAAGTCCGCTCCCACCCTGTCCGCCAGCTCTATTGCCAGTTTAAACCCCTGAGGGTCTTCTGGGTTTGGCGATTTTACAGTTGGAAAGCTGCCGTCCGGCACCATCTGCTCCTCAACGCAGTAAAGCTTTTTTACTCCTATCCTGTTCAGCACGTATGGTATCAGCCTATATCCTGTGCCGTGAAACGGGGTATAGACCACCTTAAAGCTGTCTCCAACTGCTGAAAAATCGCGCCCGGAGGACTGGGCCAGGACCTCATGCAAAAATGCGCTGTCAGTCTCCTCTCCAAGCCATGTCACAAGCCCCTTTGCCTCCGCCTCGCTTACCGGCATAACCTTCGGCCCGGAAAACACGTCCAGCTCCGCCATTCGCGCGGCAATTTCCCCGGCCTTGTCAGGGGGCAGCTGCGCCCCGTCGGACCAGTAAACTTTATATCCGTTATACTCTTTCGGGTTGTGGCTGGCCGTCACGTTTATTCCCGCAGCGCAGCCGTAATGCCGCACGGCAAACGACAGCTCCGGAGTGGGCCGCATACTCTCAAACACCCGGGACTTAATCCCGTTTGCCGCCATGACCTCAGCCGCAGCGACGGCAAATTCCCGGCTTCCTATTCGGCAGTCATAGCATATGGCAATTCCCATATCCGCGGTGCCGGAGCGCAAAATTACATCTGCAAACCCCTGTGTGGCGTGGCGTATTACGTGGATATTCATTCTCGCCGTTCCGACGCCCATAACGCCCCGAAGGCCCGCTGTCCCAAATTCAAGATTTCCGTAAAATGCAGCTTTTTTCTCCTCATCGTCCATAGCGAGGAGTTCATCTCTTTCACTATCTGTGAGTTTTTCGCTTTTCAGCCACTCGTCATATGCCTTAAAAAAATCCATTTTAACTCTCCATTCCGCCGCCATGCGCGGCACAAGCAGAATTTCCCCGGCACTCCCGGGAATGTCAGAACACCGCTCCGTGCAAAAGCGAAACAGCCGGGCTATTCTTCCTCCACGACGTCCGCTGACACAATGTTCTGTGCGTCCTCCAGCATGGTCTCCGGCACCATGAGGTCAATTCCAGCGCCGGCAAAGCCAACCATAAGCTCGCCGAACTCGCCGTCGTTTGAATACTTTTTCAGCACCGGTATTCCGTAAGCCTCCAAAAGATTTACAGCCATTTCCACATCAAGGCTTGTGCCTGACACGTGTTGGAAAAACACAGGCGGCACAGGCTCGCCGTTTTCCTTTTTAGGCCAGCGTTCCGAAATTCTGTCGTGTTTCCTAAAACCCCATAAACCCATATCGCACCTCCGCTATTTGTGATACTTTCCGCCGCTGTTTATCATAAATCCCCTGTAAATCTGCTCAAGGAGCATCACCCTCGCCAGATGGTGGGGAAACGTCATTTTAGACATGGACAGCCTGATTTTACACTGCGTCTTTAAATCCTTGTCAAGGCCGTTTGAACCGCCGATTATAAAGCACAGCCGCGATATTCCCTGAACGCCGCAGCCGTCAATAAGCCCGGCAAATTCCGTGCTGTCCATTTCTTTCCCCTCAATGCACATGGCCACCGCCATGGCGTCCCTGGGTATCCTGCTTCGGATATCCTCCGCCTCTTTTTTAAGAGCCGCAGAAATTTCCGCCGGTGAGGGCGTTCCCTCCAGACGTCGCTCGGCCAGTTCTTCAATCTCCAGTTTGCAGAAAGCCCCAAGGCGCTTTGCATACTCCTTTACGCCCTCTATATAAAATTTCTCTTTCAGTTTTCCTACACAGATTATTTTAACAGAAAACATCTCACACCTCAATAACCGGCCCGCAGCAGTCGCTTGGCGCTACAAAGAGCTCCACGTTTTTGCCCGGCTCACCGCCGGACCTGCCAAGGGCCTCCAGAGCGGAATTATACGCAAGCTCCGGCGTGTTGTTATTTCGGCTCAGATGGGCGAGAATTATTTTCCCGGTCCCCTCTGTATAAAGGCGCTCGGCAAGCTTGCCGCACATCTTGTTTGAGAGATGTCCCCTGTCAGACGCAACCCGTTTTTTCAGATAATGGGGATACGGCCCGCACCTGAGCATATCCATATCATGGTTAGACTCTAAAACCACCGTGTCCGCGCCGATGAGCTCTCTCAGCACCTCTGCCGAAACATGGCCAAGGTCAGTGGCCAGGGCAAACGTCCTGTGCCCGTCGGTTATTCTGTACCCAACGCTCTCCGGAGTATCGTGTGGTGTGTGGAAACACCTAATATGTAAATCCCCCAGGTCAAATCCCTCGCCCACGGGAATACAGGCGATGTTCCCCGCTGTCTCCGGCACTATGTTCTCAACATCCCGAGCTACGGTATCAGGCATCAAAAGTGGTGTGTGGTAATGTTTTTGCAGCATTTTAACCCCGCATATGTGGTCGGTATGTTCATGGGTTACAAGTATTCCAGATATATCCCGGCAGGTGAGGCCGTTTTTATTAAGTTCCATCTCTATCCGCCGCATTGAGATGCCGGCGTCTATCAAAATATGTGTTTCTCCGCTTGACACCAGTGTGCAGTTGCCAGACGAAGAGCTCGCAAGTGTACAGATACGCATTGTTAACCCCACAAAATATGAACTCTAAAAAGTGCGGCGGAGCATAAACAGCTCCGCCTGATAATGGTCTTTCAGTATTCAGCCGGCATCTCTGACCGATTTTCCGTCATCCTCCGGCACGTAGACGCTTAAAATATCAGCCCCCACGCCTCTGAGCTTTTCTATAAGGCTCTCATAGCCGCGCTCGATGTAGTTTATGCCCTCAATTTCAGTAACACCGCCTGCCATAAGTCCCGCAATTACCATGGCAGCGCCCGCTCTTAAATCCATAGCCCTGACTGGCGCGCCGCCAAGGGCCTCAACCCCCTCAATAACTGCAACACGTCCGTCCACCTGTATTCTGGCTCCCATCTTTGTGAGCTCGTCCACATACTTATATCTGTTGTCCCAGACGCCCTCAGTTATTACGCTCGTACCCCGGCCAATACAGAGCACGGTGGCAATCTGAGGCTGCATATCCGTGGGAAAACCAGGATACGGCATGGTCTTTACATTTGTCCTCTTTATGGGGCCGCTTCTGGCTATGCGGATAGAGTCCTCATATTCTGTCACAGCAACGCCCATCTCCCTGAGCTTTCCTGTTATACAGTCCATATGCTTTGGTATTACATTCTTAATCAGGACGTCTCCGCCGGTTCCGGCCACGGCGGCCATATAAGTGCCCGCCTCAATCTGGTCGGGAATAATTGAGTACATTCCCGGCCGCAGCTTTTCAACGCCGTTAATTTTAATTACGTTTGTCCCCGCTCCGCGGATATCCGCGCCCATGGAGTTTAAAAAGTTGGCCAAATCAACTATATGGGGCTCCCGGGCCGCATTTTCAATGACAGTCCTCCCCTTCGCCAGCACAGCCGCCAGCATAATATTTATAGTCGCTCCCACAGAAACAACGTCCAGATAGACCGGCGCACCGCGCAGACCGTTTTCCGTCTCGGCATATACAAGGCCGTTTCTAACCTCAACAGTTGCTCCCATGGCCTCAAAGCCCTTTATGTGCTGGTCAATGGGCCGCACGCCCCCAAAATTACACCCGCCGGGCATGGCGACAACAGCCCTGCCGAAGCGGCCAAGCATTGCGCCTATGAGGTAGTAGGAAGCCCGCAATTTGCGCATCATGTCAAATGTGGCCTCGCTTGTCTTAATTCCGGAACAGTCAATATCCATCGTGTGCCTGTTCACTGTGCGTATATCAGCGCCCATTTCCCGGAGAATGTCCAAAAACATAGTTACGTCAGAAATCTGGGGAATATTGTCAATCCTGCATACGCCCTCAACCATGAGCGCGGCGGGAATTATTGCGACAGCGGCATTTTTGGCACCGCTTATTTCAATCTCTCCGAATAGTGGTGTGCCGCCTTTTACTACATACTTATACATTATCGCACCGCCCCTGTATATTAAGCAGTCTTAAGCTTTTAAAACCAGTAAAATAATATTCACGTCAAAGCAGCAAACAATGACATAAAGCCTGCGTTTGCTGTTCCGGGTGGCATTATACTATATTATGTAAATTATTGCAACACTTATTCTGTAATTCTTCACTTAATTTATACGCAAATTTTATCTGTTTTTTATAAACTTTGTAATTGTGCATACAGCTTTATTTAAACTGTATTTCGCTATTTTTCACACCGAATTTACTTATTTCGTCCGTTTTGCAGGAATTCCTTCCCGCGAAATACAGCGCACACTGTCTTTCCGTCAGTTATTTCTCCGACCGCTGCCATTTTAAATAGCTTTTCAAGCTCAATCTCCTCAAGCTCCAAAAATTCCCCCTCATCGGGGCATGCCTCCCCCCGCTGAAGCCCACAGGCAAGATAGAGGTATATTCTCTCTGTGGAATAGCCGGCAGTCGGGTATATAAAGCCAAGGTCGGTCCAGTTCTCCGCCACGCAGCCGGTTTCCTCCAAAAGCTCCCGCTTTGCGGCGCTCAGTGGGTTCTCACCCTTTTCCAGCCGGCCGGCCGGTGCCTCCAAAAGCTCAGTGCCGGCCGGATACCTGAACTGCCGCACGAGAAGCGCCCTTCCCTTCTCCGTCACAGGCAGGACGCAAACCGCGCCGCCGTGTTCAACAATCTCCCTCGCCGCCGTGCTGCCGTCACACAGACGCACCCTGTCACAGCAGAGCCTTAATATCTTTCCGCTGTATATCTCTTTCCGTTCAACCATTGTTTCATCAAACGAGCCCATATCAATCACTCTCCTGTCGGGACAATTTGACCCATAATTGTGATAATGTACACTTTCCATGATACAATTATACTATATTTTCTCACCCAATGCACCACAAAAATATTTGCAAACACTCCGTCATGGTGTATAATATATTGATTTTTGTGATTAGATTAGAGGTTTGGATATGAAAGAGCTGAGAAATGTTGCCATTATCGCGCACGTTGACCACGGCAAAACGACCCTCGTTGACGAGATGCTCAAGCAGTCAGGCGTATTCCGTGAAAACCAGGCTGTCCAGGACAGAGTTATGGACTCCAACGACTTGGAGCGCGAGCGCGGCATAACCATACTGGCAAAAAATACTGCCGTACAGTACGGCGATATCAAAATAAACATCGTTGATACTCCGGGACACGCCGACTTTGGCGGCGAGGTGGAGCGCATACTGAAAATGGTAAACGGCGTTATCCTGCTCGTTGACGCGGCGGAGGGCCCCATGCCCCAGACGCGGTTTGTCCTTCAGCACGCCCTGGAACTCGGCCACAGGGTTATAGTTGTTGTAAACAAAATTGACCGCCCGGACGCCCGCATACACGAGGTGGTGGACGAGGTTCTGGAGCTTCTTTTGGAGCTTGACGCCACAGACGAGCAGCTCGACTCCCCCATGTTATTCTGTTCCGGCAGGAAAGGAACGGCCTCCTACTCCCCTGAGGTGGAGGGTGAGGACCTGCGCCCCTTATTTGACACCATTGTGGACTACATTCCCGCCCCCGAGACGGATACAAGCGCACCACTGCAGATGCTTGTGTCATCTATCGACTATAACGAGTATGTCGGACGTATCGCGATAGGTCGAATTGAGCGCGGTACTATAAAACAAAACCAGGAAATCGCCGTGTGCAACTATCACGGGGACAAGCCGGTTAAAAAGGCCAAGGCAGTGAGCCTCTACGAGTTTGAGGGGCTCTCCCGCGTGCCGGTTACGGAGTCCTCGGCCGGAAACATAATCGCCCTGTCCGGTATTGCGGACATAACAATAGGCGACACCGTGTGTGATGTGCTTAATCCGGAGCCTCTGCCATTTGTAAAAATTTCCGCCCCCACCATAGAGATGACCTTCTCTGTAAACGACAGTCCGTTTGCAGGCAGGGACGGCAAATATGTCACTACCAGAAACATACGCGACAGGCTAATGCGTGAGACATTGAAAGACGTATCTCTGCACGTTACGGAAATACCAAACAGCGACAGCTTCAACGTGGCAGGCCGCGGCGAGATGCACCTCTCAATTCTCATAGAAACAATGCGCCGGGAAAATTACGAGTTTCAGGTATCGCCTCCCCGCGTACTCACAAAGGAAATTGACGGCGTCCTGTGCGAGCCCGTTGAGCGCCTTGTGGCGGACGTACCGGAAAACGCCGTCGGCGCAGTTATAGAAAAGCTCAGCTCCCGCAAGGGTGAGTTTATAGAGATGCTCCCCGTAGGAGGCAGGACAAAACTGCAGTTTCTCATTCCCTCCCGCGGCCTTTTTGGCTACAGGAACGAGTTTCTCACCGACACCCGTGGTGAGGGTATTATGAGCAGCACATTTGAGAGATATGAGCCGTATAAGGGCGAACTCACTCGCAGGAACAACGGTTCCCTTGTGGCCTTTGAGACGGGCGAAGCCGTGGCATACGGCCTGTGGAACGCCCAGGACCGCGGAACTCTCTTTATCGGCCCCGGTACTCCCGTATATGCCGGAATGATTGTGGGCGTCTCCCCCAAGTCTGATGACCTGACTGTAAACGTGTGCAAGAAAAAGCAGCTTACAAATATGCGCGCCGCCGGCAGCGATGAGGCGTTGCGTCTTGTGCCGCCCCGCCAGATGAGCCTTGAGCAGTGCCTTGAATTTCTTGCGGACGACGAGCTTTTAGAGGTCACACCGCATAACCTCAGAATGAGGAAGAGCATACTCGACCACAGTCTGAGAATGAAAGCGCTGAAGGGCGGACAAAAATAACAAAAATTACACCGTGCCGGGGCGAAGTTTTACCCCGGCACGCCAAACATTAAAATTACTCTTGACTTTTTCATTTTCTACGTTAAAATAGTGAGTTGTATCCGGGTGTAGCGCAGTTGGTAGCGCGCATGCTTTGGGAGCATGATGCCGCTGGTTCGAATCCAGTCACTCGGACCATA
>CAJFTV010000021.1 GCA_904420055.1 Candidatus Alloscillospira gallinarum
CCGGGGTACAGATATGTACTTGGCTCCGTATTAAATCAGGTGCTCCTGCACCAGTCAATAATCGGACTTGAGACAAAAATCGCAATGGACAAATACGGAATTAAGCCCGACCTTATAATCGGCTGCGCCGGCGGCGGTTCAAACCTGGGCGGACTTATCTCACCATTCATGGGCGAAAAGCTGAGAGGCGAGGCGGATTATAAGTTCATCGCCGTAGAGCCGGCCTCCTGCCCCTCTTTTACCAGAGGCAAGTTTGCATACGATTTCTGCGACACCGGAATGGTCTGCCCCCTGGCCAAGATGTACACCCTGGGCAGCGGCTTTATCCCCAGCGCAAACCACGCCGGCGGTCTGAGATATCACGGCATGAGTTCAATACTTTCACAGCTCTACCACGACGGCCTCATGGACGCTGTCTCCATTGAGCAGACGGCTGTGTTCAAGGCGGCAGAGGAGTTTGCCAGAGTTGAGGGTATCCTCCCCGCGCCGGAGTCCAGCCACGCCATAAAGGTCGCAATAGATGAGGCCATGAAGTGCAAGGAGACCGGCGAGGAAAAGACCATTCTCTTCGGTCTCACCGGAACAGGCTACTTTGACCTTGTGGCATATGAAAAATTCCACAACGGCGAGATGTCCGACTATATCCCCACAGACGCGGACCTCCAGGCCGGGTTTGACGGAATACCCAAGTTCCCCGGCAATGAGTTTTAATCTCTCTTTCTTCCTCCTTTAACAAAAACCGGTGCAGCGTAATGCCGCACCGGTTTAATTTTAAAATGTGAGAACAGCAAGTCCGCGGGATGTCCCGCGGACTTGCTTAAATATAACGTGCCATCACATGGACCTGTCCCTGTCCATTATGGCCTCAATTCCCTTATATACGGCGTTTTCAAATCCCAGCTCCCGTATCTTCAAAACGCCCTCAATCGTCGTGCCGGCAGGGGAACATATCTGGTCAACCAGCTCCATTGGGTGTGTGCCCTCATAATTTAAAAGCGACACGCAACCCAGTACCGACTGTATTGCAAGGTCAGTGGCAACCGCCTTTGAAAGACCGCCCTTAACCCCTGCCGTCGCCAAGGCGTCAATATACATAAACGTAAACGCAATAGACGAGCCGCAGATTGCCGTAAACACAGAAAACTGGCTCTCCGGCAGGCGGTAAACCCTGCCCACTGTCTCAAACACCCCGGCCGCTATGTCAGCGTCCGTATCGGTGGCAAATTTTCCAGGGCAGACGGCCGTTGCCGCCGCCATTGCCCGGGCATTTATGTTGGGCATAACCCTGACAATGCGGGTTTTGGCCGGAAGTATCTCTTCATACCAGCCAAGCGTCTTGCCTGCCGCAATTGTTATAATGAGCTTTGTCTCGTCAATCGCCGGAGATATCTCCCGGAGCACTCCCTCCATCATCTGGGGCTTTACGCACAGGACAATGACGTCCGCGCTCTTTACTATATCAGCATTTGTCTCTGCCGGATTAAGCCCCACCTCCCGGGATAGTTCCTGCATTCTGTCCGCCGACACATCGTGCCCCAAAAGCGAGTTGTTTTCAAAAAAGCCGCCCTTTTTCATACCTCTGATAATTGCCGAGGCCATATTTCCCAAACCTATAAATCCATATGTCATCTTACCTGTCCGCCTCCATAAATCTTATACTTCATAGATGTGAGTTCATTTAATCCCAGCGGCCCTCTGGCGTGGATTTTCTGTGTGGATATGCCAATCTCCGCACCCATGCCAAACTCTCCCCCGTCGGTAAAGCGGGTAGAGGCATTATGATACACTGCCGCAGCGTCAACCTTGGCCATAAACTCCTCGGCCGCGGAGGCGTTTTCAGTAACAATACACTCGCTGTGGCCGGTGCCGTACGTATTTATGTGGTCAACAGCTTCGTCCAGGCTGCCGACTACCTTTGCCGCTATAATGTAGTCGTTATACTCCCGGCCCCAGTCCTCATTGCCGGCCTCTTTTGCCTGAGATATAAGCTCCATAACCTCCCTGTCGCCCCGTATCTCCACATTTTTGTCCAAAAGCCTATGGCAGATAACAGGCAGTGCCTTATCCGCAATATCGCGGTGTATGAGCATGCACTCTGCGGCGTTGCAGACCGAGGGGCGGCTTGTCTTGGCGTTGTCAATTATATCCGCCGCCATGTCTATATCCGCGTCCCTGTCCACATATATGTGGCATGTACCGGCTCCGGTCTCTATAACCGGAACAGTTGCGTTTTCCACCACGGCCCGGATAAGTCCGGCTCCGCCACGGGGAATTATGACGTCCACATATCCGTTTAAACGCATAAGGGCGTTTGCGCTCTCCCTTGTGGTATCCTGTACAAGCTGCACACAGTCCTCCGGCAGGCCGGAGCGCTTTAATCCCTCGCGCATTACATCACATATCGCCGTATTTGAGTTAATCGCGTCACTTCCGCCGCGGAGAATTACGGCGTTGCCGCTCTTCAGGCAGAGGGCCGCGGCGTCTGCCGTTACATTTGGCCGGGCCTCAAATATTATGCCGATTACCCCAAGAGGCACAGCAACCTTCATAATGTGCAGTCCGTTTGGTCTTGTAAAGTCGTCAAGAACCCTCCCCACAGGGTCGGGAAGCCCTGTGACGTCTCTCATGCCACCGGCAAACCCGGCAATTCTCTCCCGGGTCAGCGCAAGCCTGTCTAAAAGCGCCTTAGACATGCCGTTTTTTCTGCCGTTTTCCATATCAACGGCGTTTGCCGCGAGTATACGCTCCGCGTTTTCCTCCAGGCTGTCGGCAATCAGCATAAGCGCCCTGTTTTTCGTCTCCGTATCGGCACAACCAAGTGTGCGGGAGGCAATTTTTGCCTTTTTTCCAAGTTCAGTCAGCATTTTTATTTCACCGCCTTAAAATATGTACCTACATCTTCGCCTTCCAAAAGTTTGTATACGTCCTTCGGCCTGCTTCCGCCAATAACGTACGTCTCTATCCCCGCCTCGGTCGCCCGCTTCGCGGCGTGAATTTTTGTAATCATGCCCCCGGTTCCGAAGCTCGACGTGGACTCCCCTGCGCAGGCGCATACCTTGTCATCTATTCTCTCCACACAGGATATGCGCTTTGCCTCCGGATTTTTAAAGGGGTTTGAGTCGTAAAGGCCGTCTGTCTCTGTGAGCATAATGAGACGGTCTGCGTTGATTACAATGGCCACCTCGGCAGAGAGGCTGTCGTTATCACCGAACACTATCTCCTCAACCGCCACGGCGTCATTCTCATTTATTATTGGTATGGCACCGTAATCAAAGAGCTTTTCAAACGCGTTTACAAGGTTTTGGTGCCTTCTCGGGTCTGCTATATCGTTTTTCGTTATCAGCAGCTGCCCCACCTTGTGGTCGTACTGGGAAAACATCTTGTCATACATGAACATAAGCTCACACTGGCCCACCGTAGCGGCGGCCTGTTTTCCCGCTGTGTCCCTGGGGCGGCTGGAAAGCCCCAGCTTTCCGACACCCACGCCTATCGCCCCAGATGTGACAAGCGCCACCCGGTTGCCCCTGTTCATAACATCTGATATGACCTCAACAAGCTCCTCCATACGCTGAAGGTTCAGCCTGCCGGTCTCGTGAATCAACGTAGATGTCCCCACCTTGAATACTATTGTCTCCGACATCTTCTTCTAATACCTCCGCCCTATATTATCTCCCGCAGGGTGTCAAGGAAGCTCTCCTCGCCCAGGGTATTCAGCTTAAAAAACATCGCCTGACTTCCGCCGGCAGTTATGGCTGAGAGCTGTATTTTGCCGTCCTCCCGCTGAAAAAGAGTCACGCTCATGCTCACCCGGTTACCTCCAAACGCGCTGTATCGTTCAAAGACGCGTACACTGCACCGGCAATTCTCACCAAAGAAATCACTGGAATCCTCAAGGCTCCCCGAACAGCTCCCTCCCAAAACGCCGTCTGTGACGCGCCTTAATATGGTATCAAAGTTTCCGGTTAAAAGCTTTTCAAGCTTCGCCACTGCTCTCCCTCCTGTCTCAAGTCCCTGCGAAATATTAAAACTAAAATTCAATATATTATTATATCAATCCCGGCGCTCAAATTCAATATTGGGCAGGATATTTGGAAAAATAAAAACACCTGTACATATGACAGGTGTTTTTATTGCAGTACAGCCGGCCAAAAACGTTTTAAAGCTTTTAATTCACGGCTTTATATTGCCGCTTCTTATCTCACTACACGGCGACGGCACATTCCGGTCTCACCGCACACGGGACACTTAAGCCTGCGCTTTGTAAAAGTGTGATACCCCTTGACATACTCCCCCATGGACGGGACAAAAAGCGCTTGGCAATTTGGACACTCATAATGTCCGGCATTTACATCGAGTACCGCAGCGGCCCATATTCCCAGAAGCATAACCGCCGCGGCAAAGGCAATAACGGCAATTCTTGCCGCCGCCGGCATCACGATAAACGATGCTATGATAATAAGCGCACAAACTGCTATTATTGTTATCACCACGCAGATGACTGAAAGCAGCATATGCCTTTTATTTTCCTCATTTTCGCGCATTAAAGCCATCATATTCTCCTCCGCCTTTTTCCTGTAGCCGTCTCCGGAAACTATCTCTCCGGAAAGCAGGTCATTAACCGTAATATGCAGCGCGTCACACAGCGGCAGCATAAGCGAGACCTCCGGCAGACCTCTTCCCCGCTCCCATTTCGAGACAGTTTTATCACTTATACCTAACATGTCCGCAAGCTGTCTTTGAGTAAGCCCTGTGTCTTTTCTCATCTCAGATATAAATTTTCCCGTTTTAATCTGATCCATTTGCTCATCTCCCTGCCCCTAATACTACATAGTCCGCACTGCAATTAACACATACGCAGCGTAGAGTTTCACGTTTCGTCAGAAAAATCTCAATAACATTTTTGTTTTTTCTGGTTATTGATGATAGGTCACCATGTTTTAAACAAAAAACTCCCTTTTGTAAAACAAAAGAGAGTTTTATGGAGCGGGCGACGAGGCTCGAACTCGCTACCTCCACCTTGGCAAGGTGGCGCTCTACCAGATGAGCTACGCCCGCGTATGACACA
>CAJFTV010000022.1 GCA_904420055.1 Candidatus Alloscillospira gallinarum
GCCGTATATTTTGGAGCGGCCAAGATATCCAAAACCCGCCACGCCATTCCGGCAGCTGTAATAGCAGACCTCACTGGCTTTTTTGTCGCTGCGCTCACTGCCCGCCTGTTCTTTTAAAAAGCAACAACCCGCGCATGTAAACTCATGCGCGGGTTACTGCAAAAAGGAGAGCACCAAAAATAAGAAATTATCAAAAGTTAGTTTTCAAAGGCAGTGCCGTATGCGACAAGGGCATCGCCTTTTTTTATTGGCAGTCCGGACGTGTGGTAAAATACCACGCCGTCCTTCTCGGCCCGGTATTCCCTTAAGACCTCACCGTAAAAATTTTCGATACGGCCAAGAATATCACCTGATTTTAATCTCTGTCCCGCCGTGACCGCGTTATACCACAGTCCGTCGAGGTCTGCCTCAAGATATATTGTCTCAGTGCACACCTGCCGGCGGCACATTTTTATCTCTTTTTCAGCTTTCGTGATGCCAAGATAATTTAATACGCGGTATATGTCGCCCACGTCACCGGCTACCCACTCTTCTCTGCACTCGCCTGAGTGGCCCCGTTCTATCAATATCCCGGGTATTCCCACAGACGCCGCGTAGCTGTAAAGTCCGGTCCTTGCAGATGACGAGATGAGATATTGTACATTCACCGCCTTTGCGGCTTCAAGGGACGCACGGCTCGCCTCGCCGGTTCCCGGAAAAAACAGGCATGGCTCAAGAGGCTCTGATATGCTGCCGCTGTGCAGGTCCAGTACAAAATCCGTCTGGGGAAAAATGCTTTTCACAAACAAATCCGCTATTCTCTCCGAAACGCTCCCGCCCGGCTTGCCCGGGAAATTGGCATTCAGGTTGCCTCCGTCCTCCGGAACACAGCGGCTTTTTTTGTAAAAACCGCTTATATTTACACAGTGCACGAACAAAATCTTCCCGCTTATTTCCTCCGGTTTAAGCTCACCCGCCACCCGTATTGACGCGGCAATTCCGGGATATTCGTCACCGTGAACTCCTGCAGTTAGGAGAACTGTTTTTCCAGGCCGGCAGCCGTTTATTGCTGTTGCAGGCAGCTTATACCCCCGCACGGGCTCAAGCTCAAAACGCTTTTTTTCTCCTGGGGCAACCTCTGCCCCGCAGATATTCCACATAAACTGTTCTTATTCCTTTCCGCCGAAAAGATGGCATGCGATATAGTGGCCTTCCTCAACCTCCAGCAGCTGCGGCTTAACATGTTCACAAAGCTCCATTTTTCTGTCACACCTGCCGCAGAACGGACACCCCTCCGGCACGTCAATCGGGCTTGGCGCTTCGGATTCAATTGACTCCAGTTTTTTTGAAAAATCCATTTTAATGGAAAAAACAGCCTCTGTAAGCGCCTTTGTGTATGGGTGTACCATTCCATGACCAATCTTGGCACTTTTTACAATTTCTACTATGTTACCCAGATACATTATAGCAGTTATATGTGACATGGACCGCACAAGCGCGACGTCGTGACATATAAACACAACGGACAGCTTCCGCTCTTTCTGAAGCCTTATAAGCAGGTCAATAATACTCTTTTGAACGGATACATCAAGCGACGATGTGGCCTCATCACAGATTATCACATCAGGCTGCAGTGCAAGAGCGCGGGCAATGCCTATCCTCTGCCGCTGACCACCGCTCATATTATGGGGGTAACGGTCAGCAAAATCTCCTGGCAGCTCAACCATCTCAAGAAGCTCCCTGGCCTTTGCGTTCACCTCGCGTCGTTTTATAAGCCTGAAATTCAAAAGCGGCTCACATATTATGTCCTTGACCTTCATCTTATCGCTGAACGCTGTGGCCGGGTCCTGAAATATCATCTGTATGCGGCGGCGATGCTGCCGCAGCTTTTCACCGCGAAGTCCGGTAATATCTTCTCCGTTAAATATAATCTCCCCGGAGTCCGGGCGTTCAAGCTGGGCAATCATTCTGACAAAGGTACTTTTTCCGCAGCCGCTCTCCCCGGCAATGCCCAGAGTTGTGCCCCGGCGCAGCTTCAGGCTTACGCCGTTGTTGGCTATGAGTTCCCTCCCCTTTGAGGCGGGATACTTTTTTACAAGGTCTCGCGTTTCGAGCACAATGTCATTCATATTCACATCAGACATATGGGTCACCGTCCATTAAAGGTGTTGCGTCAAGCAGCTTTCTTGTATAGCTGTGCTGAGGGTTATGGATTATATCGTCACGGCTCCCCTCTTCCACTACCTGTCCGTCCTTCATAACTACAAGCCTGTCGGACATATACGCCGCAACGCCAATGTTATGTGTGACAAGCAGTATGGCCGTGCCATATTTTTCATGCATTTCCATCATCTGCCTGACAATCTGTGCCTGTGTCGTAACGTCCAGGGCGGAGGTAGGCTCGTCAGCGAGGAGCAGTTTAGGCCTAAACGACATGGCCATTGCTATACCCACTCGCTGACGCATTCCACCGCTTAACTGAAATGGATAGCTTCTCATTATGTTCTCGCCGTCCGGCAGACGCATGAGCTCCAGCATCTCCACCGCCCGGGAATGGGCCTCTTTTTTTGTCATGTCGCTGTGAGTTTTGAGATATTCAATAAACTGTGAGCCAACCCGGCGTATTGGATTTATCATGGCTCCGGAGTCCTGAAATATCATAGCCAGCTCGTTTCCCCGGATTTTCTGCCACTCTGCCGTTTTCAAATTAAGAAGCGACCTGCCGTCAAACACAATATCTCCCGATGTCACCCTGCCAAGTCCGGGCAAAAGCCCGATGACCGAGCGGATAACCGTGGTCTTTCCGCTGCCGCTCTCTCCAACTATCCCCAAAATCTCCCCGGGATTTAAATGGAGGCTCAGGCCTTTCACAGCCTCACCGCTGTCTCCGTATTTAATCGTGACGTCTTTTATGTCAAGCATGCTTATTTCTCCACCCTGCCGGCCCTAATTTAATCCAACGGTCCCGCGCTTATGCGGCGGGCTTAATGTCGGTTGTTATCCAGTAATAGTCAATTGTTGAAATCTCCGC
>CAJFTV010000023.1 GCA_904420055.1 Candidatus Alloscillospira gallinarum
AAATCCAAGCTCTGCAAGGTGTGCCTTTACGGCCTCCGTCTCTGCCGTCTGCACCGGCGCATACTCCTGCCAGTCCATCGGGTAGCTTCCAAAAAACAGGTACCCGCAGATAATGCCGACAGCCAAAACCGCGGCGGCAGATATTGCAACTACGCGGTCCGACACGCACACTGCGGCGGCCCTTACGCTGTATCCCGCCTTCTCCATCTCCTTATACAGCTTATATATACTGCGGATTATAAGTATATACGCCACTATCATGCCTATGGGCACAATGATGCCGCTGTAATTTATATATGCCAGAAAACAAAGAAAGACATACCATATGATAAGCGCAGCGCCGCTTCCCCCTCCGGAGAAAAATCCGGCCTTTTCTCGCACAGCCCTGATTCCCCTCCACAGGCATAAAAGTCTTACCAAAGTCAGCACGGCGCTGACCCAGCCCATGGTCTGCGATACCGGCATAGCCCCAAACCGGCCACAGTAGACCGTTGCGTTCAGCATGAGCAGGCAAAACAGATATACAGACTGAACAAGGGTTATGACATACAGGGCGGCAAACCATCTGTTTTCCCTTCTGAGTATGCGAAACCCCAAAATGGAGAGGACAGCGCCGATAGCCGGCAGGATATAGTTCAGGCCAAGAAAATTCAAATTTAATATCACAAGCGATATTCCCGTAAGTCCCCGGGCAAGAGCGCGTCCGCAGGGACTTACCCTCTCCACTACTCCCTCAGGCGGAATTTCCGGCGCTGTATTCTCAATTTCAGCGTCCAGCTCCCCGTCGGTTAAGTCTCTCCAGTCTCTGTCACTCATTTTCGCCACCTCCCAGAGCCTCACGCAGGCGCTTTTTTATGCGGTACAGCTTTCCCTCTACTCCGCGCACTGTCATACCCATTTCCGCGGCAATCTGCGCAGACTTCTGCATATAGTAATATTTTCTGTAAAAAATTATCCTCTCCTTCGGCTTCAGCTGCATTATAGCCCGGTTCAAGCTCACACGGCGCTCATTTTGCAGGGCCGTCTCCTCCGGCCCCGGCTTTTCCGACGGGATATCATCTGAAAGCTCACACGTATCATCACGACACGCCTTACGGCGCATATTCAGTGCCGTATTTCTGGCTATGGCAGTGACCCACGCCTTAAGGCTTCCCCGGGTGGAATCATATTTTCCGATATTCTCCCACACCCGCATAACTACCTGCGAGAAACACTCCTCCTCGTGGTGTGGGTTTTGTAAAATGGGCGCCACAATATACCGGATAAGGGGCCCATAATGGGTAATAAATTCCGCAGCGCCACGCTCGTCACGCTCCCGTATAAGCTCCGCTATCTCTCTTTCCCCCATTACGTCCGCCCCCTTTCATAAGCCTCTCATTTAATTATACACGACGCCGTAAAAAATCCCACGAAAATTGTATATAAAAAACCGCGCTTTTAAAAGCGCGGTTTTTCATCACATCTCAGCTATTACACTTTCTCCCATATTGTGGCAACGCCCATGCCGCCGCCGATGCAGAGAGTTGCAAGGCCGCGCTTCGCGTCGTCCCGCTTTAACATCTCGTGAATGAGAGTTACTATAATACGTGCGCCGGAGCAGCCGACCGGGTGTCCCAGTGAAATTGCGCCGCCGTTTACGTTGACCTTTGACATGTCAAACTTGAGCTCTCTCGCCACGGCAATAGACTGTGCGGCAAAAGCCTCATTCGCCTCAATAAGGTCAAAGTCCTCAATCTTAAGGCCGGTTTTCTCCATCGCGTCCTTTGTGGCTGCCACAGGACCCACACCCATAATTTTCGGGTCTACGCCGCCCTGTCCCCAGCCTACGAGCTTTGCAAGGGGTTTTAAGCCGTACTTCTCCACGGCCTCACCGGAGGCGAGCAGTATTGCCGCGGCGCCGTCGTTTACTCCGGAGGAGTTGCCCGCCGTCACACGGCCGCCGTCCGGCTTAAATGCGGGACGGAGCTTTGCAAGGCCCTCCATTGTTGTGCCATTGCGGGGAAACTCGTCCGTGTCAAAGTCCACCATCTGCTTTTTAATCTTAACAGGCACAGGCACAATTTCGTCTTTAAACTTACCGGCCTTCTGAGCCGCCTCTGTCTTTGCCTGTGAAGAGCAGGCAAACTCGTCCAGCTCTTCTCTCGTTATTCCCCACTGGTCACAGATATTCTCAGCGGTAATGCCCATATGGTAGTTGTTGAAAACCTCCCATAAGCCGTCGTTTACCATGGTATCAACCATCTTTGTGTCGAACATTCTGGCGCCCCAGCGTGCCGCAGGCATTGCATATGGAGCGGCGGACATGTTCTCTGTGCCGCCGGCGAGTATAACATCGGCGTCTCCAGCCTTGATTGCACGGGCGGCCTCAATAACGGCCTTCATACCGGAGCCGCATACCATGCCGATTGTGTATGCTGGCACTTCAATTGGAATGCCGGCGCCGATTGACACCTGTCTTGCCACGTTCTGTCCAAGGCCCGCGGTGAGGACGCAGCCGAACATTACCTCGTCCAGCTTGTCGGCGTCAAGTCCCGCGCGCTCCAGGGCGGCCTTCGCCACGATTGCACCCAGCTTTGCCGCAGGTACGTCTTTAAGAGAGCCGCCGTAAGAGCCGATTGCCGTTCTGCAGCAGCTTACCAGATATACATCTTTCATTGCTAATACTCCATTCTGCCGCCAAAGCGTCAGCACAGGCAGGTTTTGGAATTTCCCGGGCGGCGGAAGAAATTCCCCCACATGCTGCGGTTGCCCCACTTAATGGCGGGCGGCGCGCCATTTTAATCAGGGACGCAGCTTTACCCGCACCCCGTACCCGTAAAACGGGATATAAATATATTTTACAGCTTTAACTATATAACATGTAAAATTCAAAGTCAACGATAACAGGGTGTTTGACAGCGAAAAATTACATTGCGGCGGCAAAATCTGCCCTTCGGTCCCGCGCACTGCATATTTATTGTTATTTAATTTGTGTTTTTGGGGAAAATGTTATATATTTGTATAAAGACAGCAAAGGAGGTAAGCGCCGGGTATGACTGCTGTAATTCTTGCCGGGGGCAAGAGCCGAAGAATGGGCAGGGACAAGCTGTCTCTTCCACAGGGCAACACAACCGTTTTAAACGCCGCGGTAGAGCGCTTTTCCGGCGTCTTTGACCGGGTATATATAAGTGTCCGTGACCTCGGTCGGTATCCCGATGCCGGCGCCCCGGAGATTGAGGATATTTTTAAGGACTGCGGGCCAATGGGCGGCCTTTACAGTGCACTTGAAGCAGCAGGCGAGAGTATTTTTCTCGTGGCTGCTGACCTGCCGTTTTCCGACCCCCTGCTCGCAAAGAGCATAATAGATATTCGCGGAGACAGTGAAATCTGCATAACCGTCGACGGCAGCGGCAGGTATGAGCCCCTTTTCGGATATTACGATTACTCCGTAAAGGACGCGGCGAAATCCCTGCTGCTCCAGGGCAAATACAAAATGGCGGAGCTTTTTTCCCTGTGCCGGACAAAGACGCTCCAGCCGGAAGAACTCCACGGAATGTGGCGTGAAACGGCATTTCAAAACATGAATTTTCCGGAAGACTACGAAAAACTTTTTAAATGATATAAATCTTTTCTTCTGCACTTGAACTTTTTTCTCTGTGGTAGTACAATTATTGTCAGTTTATAGATACCCCTTTAAGGGGCTACATAAAAATAAGCTACGAAAGGATCTTTAACAATGAGCTACAAAATTACGAAAAAGAATGAAGCTACAAAATACGAAGCACCGGGACATTTTGAGTGCCTTACAACCCGTCTCCACAACCCCGAGGACGTAAATGACGGCACAATCGTCATGGGCCTGTCTCACTTCCTTCCCGGCGGCGGCGCAAATATGGCTCCCGCAAAGTTCGAGATGGTATACTATATCCAGAAGGGCGAGATGACTGTAACTCTGGACGACGGCAAGGAGTACGTCCTCCACGCCGGCGACAGCCTCCACTTTGGCCCCGGCACAGGCCGCGCCTGCAAGAACACCGGTGTTGAGTGTGCTGAGATGATTACCGTAATGATTAAAAAGTAAGTCATAATTTTGCCGCCCCGCTTAAAGCGGGGCGGTTTTTTTGCTTTTTCAACGACCTCGCGCTATAATTATTTTTAATCTTTAACCAAGGAGATAACCATGAAACTCGCTGATAAAAGAAGTTCATACCTGCAAAGCACCTATTATATTGACTGTAACAGTGCTAATATAATATCAACTGCGAAAAGACTTACCGCTAATTCTGAAATTGAAACAGCAGAGAACATATTTCATTTTGTCCGTGACAGCATACTTCACTCATGGGACATACAAGATAAAAGGGCCCCGGCCCGGGCAAGTGAGGTTCTTGAGACAGGCGTCAGTATCTGTTATGGAAAAGCAAACTTGCTCGCAGCAATTATGCGCGCCGCAAAAATCCCCGCCGGAATTTGCTATCAGCGGCTTACTCTCGGTGATACGCCTGATACAGGTTTCTGTGTACATGCCTTGAACGCCGTCTTCCTTAACACCATTAAAAAGTGGATACGCCTCGACCCCCGAGGAAACACCGCATTTATACACTCCGCATTTGACACAGAGAAAGAAAAGCTCGCTTTTAAAGTGAGGCCGGAAATTGGTGAAATAGATTATCCTGAAATTTATTCCACCCCCCTGCCAATAACGATGAGCACATTGGAAAAAAGCTCTGATGCTCTTTATATGTATCAGTTTTGCCTTCCTGACAGAATATAACCCCTCCCGGCACGAAAAGTGCCGGGAGGGGTTCCCGTATATTAAGCTCTTTCAGCTTATGAGCCAGCCCTCAAGGCAGACACCTGCGTCCGGGTCAACTTTTCTGGCAAAGGCCTCGGGATAATCACGCTTCCAGCCCTCCATCTCCTCGTCGGTGACTTTTTCAACTTCTACGAGGAAACCGGAGACCGCCATGCCTGTGGCGTTCTTGGACAGGTTCGCCGTGGGAGTTATGGTGTTGATTGCGCCGCCGCGATCCAGCCAGCCGGGAATTATGGGGTCAAGACGCGAGCCGTGGTCCACATAACAGGTGTGGGGAATAAGCCGCTCCGTCACATAAGCCCCGCAGAGCACTATGCCCCGCTCATTGTACACCTTTACAATGTCGCCGTGCTTTATGCCGCGCTTTTCCGCCTCGGAGGTGTGTATCCAGCAAGGCTCATACTGATAGCCGTCCTTAGCCCTTATCTTCATGGTCTCCACTTCGCGGTTCCAGATGATGTCGTCGCACTGTGCGTGCATACGCCATCTGCCGTGGTTTGACATACACAGGAGCGGATATTTCTTCGCCCTCTCAGAGGATAGGCGCTCGTCATGGCTTTCGCCCTTTTCAATCCAGTGTGGCACCGGCGGGCGCTCCGGGTCGTCAGGAAGATACTTGGCTATATCCGTGGAGAAGTATTCCAGCTTGCCCGTTGGCGTTGTCAGGGGATTTTCCTCGGGATTTCTATAGAAGTCATAAAGTCCCGCGGGGATTTTGTCCAGCTCCTCCTGGGTCTTGCAGGGCACCACAAAAATCTTGCGCCTGTCAAACTCCTCCCAGGACATATAGTCCTCACAGCCCGTTGCCGCGTAGAAGAAGCGCACTCGCTCCTCCTCCGTCAGGTTTCCGGTGTATGCCTTATAGTAATCCGGCCCCAGCTTCTCCGCCACCCTGGCGCACACGTCAAAGTCGGAGACCGACTCCCCTACCGGCGGACAGCAGGGCTCTGTCTTGTAAACAGATACATAGTTTCCGCTGGACAGGTCGTTTCCCAGCTCAAACATCTCGTGCTTTGTGGCGACTGGGAATATTATATCTGCAAAATAGCAGTCATTTTCAAGCCACGGGTGCTGTGCCACTATGCACTCAATGGACTCATGCTGATACGCTTTCATATGCAGGTTCCCGTTGTTCCAGCAGGTTACCTGACAGGGGGCGTCAGTCCAAATCATGTGTATCTGGCTGCACCCTGGCCGCGGGTACTGCATCTCCTCAAACTGGTACTGCTGTGTGGGGAAACGGTAATTGTTTTTGTCAGGCTGCTGGCTGGAGGAAAAGCACTGAAGTCCCCGCCATTCGGCATGTCCCTCCAAAATTGCCTTGTGTATCATGGTCCTGGGTATAAACTGCTGCGGAGCCGGCAGTACCTTAAACAGGTCGATAAGCTCCGGCGCCCGCTCTTTCTGCTTGTCGTTTAAGACAAACCTGCGCATGTTTATGTGCTCTTCAACATCTCCGTCAACCGGCCTAAGCGCGTCGCATATGTGAGGCATCTGGGGGGTAAACTGACCCTGATACGGCACGGGATAGTCCCTGTTCCAGAGGCTCCATTCAATCATCTTTGCCTGATGCACTCCGGGCTTTCCAAGTCCCTGCATGCCTAAAAGCATGACCTCAAGCCTTGCGGGCTCTGAGGAATACGGCCCTCTGATATAACAGCCGCCGTTGCCATGGATTATGCTTGTCACCTGCTGAGCCCAGTTTCTGGCCAGCGCCTTTATTGTGTAAACGGGCACGCCGCACTTCTCACTGGCCCAATGAGGTGTCTTGGGCACGCCGTCCTCGTCCCCCATGACATACTCCACAAATTTGTCAAAGCCATAGGCGTGGGTCTTTATATACTCCTTGTCATAGGTGTCCTCAGTGAGCCATATATAAGCGATGGCAAGCTGAAGGGCCGCGTCGGTGTTCGGCAGAATTGGTATCCATTTATCTGCATGCACTGCGGCACCGTAGTTTAAATCGGGACACACGTATATACTTTTAAGTCCAATTTCCGTCAGCCAGTAGCACAGGCGGCTTGGCATGTGGCTCACCACTCCAAGCGGCGTCGTCTCCGGGTCACAGCCCCAGAAAAGGAGCATGTCCGCGTTCTCGGCAATGTCCGGGTAGAGATTTGACTGTGGAGCCATCTCGCCCACAGGCTCACAGCCCCAGACATATTTCGCACCCCAGAACCAGCCCTCCCAGCTGTCTGCGTTTCTCATTTGAAGAGTATACCCGCCCATGAGAGACAGGAGCCTGTTGGGACAGCCGTGGCTTGGCGATACGTTTTTGCCCTCGCCATGCATGTCCGCCTGGCACAGTACCGCCTCAGGGCCGTATTTTTCTTTCATTCTCCGCAGCTCGTTTGCCACAATTTCCGTGGCCTCGTCCCAGGAAATGCGGACATACTTTGACTTGCCGCGGTTTTGGGGATTGCGCTCTCCGTTTGGGTCCCAGTCAACGCGCTTTAACGGATATGCCACTCTGTTTGGAGAGTATACCCGCGACTTGTATCCAAGGCCAAGAGGGGTTATTGTCACTCTGTCCGGCGCGGAAAAGGTACTGCCCCGGGCCTCAATCTTCCAGGGATTGCAGTGTTTATCCGTATACCCCTTATCATAAAAATACGGCCTAATCCTTGTGATTTTATCATCTGTGGTGTCAACAGAGCATGGCGCTCCGCTCTCCGGCCCCATAAGGCTGAAGCTGACAATATTGCTCTTGTCAGGCGTAAATTTATTTTTCATCATAAACCTCCAGCAGTCCGGCGGCAGCGCCGGGACTAATAAGCCGCATATGCGGCGTGCTCCCCTGTGCAAGGGAACCTTTTATCTCTCTATTTTATAATGTAAGTATAATATATTCTCTCCTAAACGGAAAGGCTATTAATTGAGTGCTTTAACAGCCTATAGGTTGTTATTCTGGTGGCATGAACTTTTCGGGGCGATGGGTACTCAGGTATGACCTGGCATAGTCCAAAAACGTCTTAAGGCACGGATTTGTATTTGTATTGTTCCATATTATGTGCTCCGGTATTCCTCCCATGTTTGGAAGAAACACACATTTTATATTCTCGTTGTCAAATAATATGCAGTCCTCATTCATACAGGTTATACCGCTTCCCGTTGACATCCAGATAAACAGGTCTCCCATTGATTTTACATTTATCACACGGGGCCTTATGTTGTTTCTAATGCAAAATCTGTCAAAATCCGGAGCCAGATTGGAAAATGCCCCTCCGTTGAGAAGGTACATTGTGGATTTTTCAATGTCCTCCAATGTGATATCATTCGGATTTTTCTCTGCCAGCGGGTGACTTACCGGTATCATCAGGCAGTTGCGCGCTATTCCGGTGTACATACTCTCGATTTCCGGAGCCTCATTTCCCCTGAAATGTGGGTCGGAATTAAAGACAGCGTCCAGCAGGCTCTGGGACAGCATCTCTTTTAGCCGGGCAATATCCTGAGTTTCAAAATTAACCTTTATGCTGGGATACGTCTTCGTAAAACCGTTTAATATCCCAAAAAAATTTTTCTTTGCTGTCTGCCCGGTGAGCGCTCCAAAATTTAGGACACCTACAATTCCTTTTTTCATAGCCGCCGCGTCGCTCAGCGCCCTGTCGTACCGCTCAGATATCTCTTTCAGAGCCCGGGCCATAACTTCCCCTTCGGGTGTAAGGGTAACGCCCCGCGTATTTCGGTTAAAAAGCTGCATTCCAAGCTCATCTTCCATTGCCGCAATCTGCCTGCTTATCACAGACTGGGATTTGTACAGTATCTCAGCGGCTTTTGTATAGCTCAGTGTACGTGCTACTACTAAAAAATTTCTTATTTTTGTGTCGTCCATATTAACACCTCCGGGGCAATTTATCCATTTCCAAGCAATCCGTTTTCACAAATGCACAATATTTTTGCCAATCATTGTGACAATATTCACAAAATTATGACCAAATTGAATACAGTTATGTATATCGTGAATTAATTTGTTGTCAATATTATGATATCATAATTCTGTAAATTTTCAATATTTTGGAGGGAAACACAAACATGAGAAAGACCA
>CAJFTV010000024.1 GCA_904420055.1 Candidatus Alloscillospira gallinarum
GCCGGACATACTGATACGCGGCGATGAGACAATGCTTATGCGAATGCTTTTAAACCTTATGGAAAACGGACTTAAATACGGCCGTCCGGGGGGGCACCTCTCACTTTCTCTCTACCGCTGGGGAGACAATGCTGTTGGGGAAATTACAGATGACGGAATTGGCATATCACAGGAGCACCTGGGCAAAATATGGGAGCGCTTTTATCAGGCCGACCCCTCACGAAGCGGTGAACACGGCTCAGGCCTTGGCCTTTCCATGGTGCAGTATATAGTCGCCGCTCACGGCGGAACAATATATGCCGAGAGCACTCCCGGTCTGGGCAGTAAATTTACATTTAAACTTCCTCTGTGATAAAGTTTCACGCTTTAATGATTTTTTAATCTTTCGCATCGTACAATAAGGCCACAACAGGAAAAAAACATATATAATGAGGAGGATTCAAAATGAAAAATAAAACCAGAATATTTGCCATACTCACCTGTCTTATTATCACAGTCTCTCTATTTTACGGCTGCGGCAGCAAAGACAGCGCCACGTCAAGCACTTCCACGGCAAACACGTCGTCTGATAATTCAGCCGCAACGTCCGAAAGCCGCACAACCGCCGGAAAAACCGCCGCAGTACAGTCTATAGAAGCTACAGGTACCGCTCCCGTTTCCGACACCGCTCAGGAGATAACAGAGGACGAGGCAAAGCAGATTGCATTAAACCACGCCGGTATAAACGAGGCCGACGCATCTTTTGTAAGAGTACACCTGGACCGAGATTTCTTCAAGTCAGAGTATGAAGTAGAATTTTATTCCGGAAACGCAGAATTCGATTACGACATCGACGCTGTAACCGGTGAAATTATCTCCTACGATTACGATGCTGAATACTATGGCTCTAACACTTCCGCTCCATCTGGTGACAACTTCATAAGCGGTGAAAAGGCTCAGGAGGCCGCTCTGAACCATGCGGGACTTGCAGCTCAGGACGTCCAGTTTATAAAAGCTGAATTTGACTATGACGACGGCCGCGCAGAATACGAGGTGGAGTTTTACTACGGCACGTCAGAGTACAGCTATACTATTGACGCCGTAAGCGGTGAAGTCATCGAATTTGAAAAAGATACGGACTAAAATAAAGCCGGGTGCTTTGGCACCCGGTTTTTACTCTCTGTACATCTTAACAAGCCTTAAAAGCATTATTATCCCCAGAAGAAGGAGCGTTGCATTTTGGCCCGTATCAAGCAATATATAAGTCCCCGCCGCAAGGATAAGCAGTGTGACAAGTCCCTCGGTACCACGGCACACATTTTCCGCCTGATTTGGCAAAATGAAAATGCACAGCCCGTTATACAGAGCCTTTCCTCCGTCGAGGGGGCGCGCCGGAAGCAGGTTAAACGCCGACAGCGCTATGTTAACTCCGCAGTACGTGTGCATTTTAACTCCGGCAAAAATAAGCGCTGCAAAAATTCCAAACACCGGGCCTGCCAGGCTTGCAAGCACCTCGCCCAAATACGATACCGCTCCCCCATAAGAGATTTTAAGCCCACAGGCTCCCGCCTCTACTTTTTTTATCCTGCACCCCATTATCAGCAGCACAATGATATGCCCCGCCTCGTGAATTATTACCGCAGTAATAAGCGGCAGAAGCATTTTCTCGTACCCCGTGAGAATAATCGCCGCTATCAGCAGCGCAGCGCCGGGAGCCGCGGCAAGAGAGACCTTATTCAGTCTCATTCCAGCTTACATCTCCAACCGCAAAAATTTCGTCGTCACCGCTTATAAACGCATACCGGCAGGCGTCGGTAATCGCCTGTTTTAATTCTGTCTCCCCCGATATTCCCAAACTTATAGCCTCAAATGCCCTTTCAAAATCCACAGATGAGGACACATACTGCGTCGCCTTTCCGAATATTTCAGGATATGCGCTTTTAACCCCAAACGCCCCGGCTATTATGAGCACCGATACCAATAGCTGCAGAAAAAGCCTGTCGAAAAAACCCCGTTTTCTTTTTCCGGGTTCTTCCTTTTCCTTTGGCACGCATTTAAAGCTGTCTTCTCTTTTATTCTCCTCCTGTGTTCCATACTCCTTTAGCACAAGCCAATTCCTCCTCACCTGAAATTATAAATTCACTCCGCACAGGACTTTTATACTTACAACTTAAATTTATGCTCTTAAATTACAATAATGACCAAGTTTTACTTGACATATTTTAAAGGCACGATTATAATTACATAGCGTCAAAGCTTCGGGGTGTAGCGCAGATGGTAGCGCGCATGGTTCGGGACCATGAGGCCGTGGGTTCGATCCCCGCCACTCCGACCAGCTCTTTGCAGATGTATAACTTATCTGCAAAGAGCTTTTTTAATTCGTCAGTCTAAAGCTTTCAGGCAAAAACCTTTCTACTGTTAAAAACCGGCCCTGTCATTAGACAGAGCCGGCTTAATTTTAACTTTTAATCAAGGGGCGGCAGTACAATATCGTACTTTGTTCCGCTCCACTCTCCGTATTCCGACCAATTAAAGCCCGAGTGCCAGTCAACCCACTCAAGATAATCCTGATAGTTGTCACGCTCAATACAAAACGACGCCAGTATCAGCCAGCCGTAACCGTTGCTTCTGGAATTTTCGTAATCGCTCCAGATATTTTCTGCGCTGCACCACCCGCGCATCATATAATACATTGCCCCAAATATAGGCTCTGCATAAATCGGCTGAGCGGTGTACACAGCAGATTTAAAGCATGTGTCCTCACCGCTGTCCCAAAGGTTGATGAGTGCAGTGCCACCGCAGCATGTAATTACCGATGTCTCCTGAAGTCCATTTTCTTCAACAGCGTCCAGCGCACCAAGGGCAAATTGGTTAATAGTCCCGCATATGAGCCAGTATTTAATATCTGAATACCTCTTTACTGTGGCATTAACAAGCTCGTACGCCGCGCTCTCCGTCATTCCGCCGCTGGCCGCAGTGTCAAGATTGAAAAAACGCTCGTCCTCTCCCGGGTAGTACTTCAAAAAAGTGTCCCGCGCGCCTGTTCCCCGCTCATGCAGGAGCGTGTCCGCCGACCAGTCAATATTTATCATGGCAGCATCTTTAATACTAAACCCCTCAAAGTTTTCTTTTGCGTAGTTTATGACATATTCCGCCTGCCTGACACCAAAATCGTACTGGTCAAATCCGACATACGGGTGGTTCATAAGTCCGTCCTTTCCGTAAGGGTATGACATACAGCCCATCCAGGCATCGCCCACAAGCTCCTCCGCAAGCTCAGTTACGCGCGGATAAAACTGCGAATCCGGATCCAGTAAAAACCCCTTTACCCCTTCAGCTGCCAGCGCCTGCATTTCTGCAAGGAATCTGTCCACGCTGCCGGCGCAGTCATAAAATGCATATTCACAGTTGTACCTTCCCGCCCAAAGGGAAAAAGCGTGTGAAAACGCCTCATAAAGTACCCCGGAAGTCTGCACAATATATGCCACACTGTACCGTTCCTCGGAACTGTAATCATAAGAGTTGTCATAAAAGCCATAAAAATTTTCAGCAGACTTGTTAACCACCTGCACCCCTGCCGTGCCGTCGGCAATCGTCTCTCCCATACCTATATCCTCAGAATTTTCACCGTGCCCGCCCACAACATGCGATGATGTCTGTGACACCTCCTGAGTGCCGCCATCACTGCACGCAAAAAGGGACAGCGCCATAATGAGAGAAAGCACTGCGGCGAGAGCTCTCTTCATTTTGCTGCCTCCTTCCGACATGATTTGTCAATTTTTACTCATACTCCAGATATAATCGCCAATTATTTGTACATATATTACTATTTTTAGTGACACTTGTAAATTCATTTTATATACAAATGAACGGTGAAATTTATGGCACTATTGACAATACAAAAAGACCGTGGCAAAACTCCACGGTCCTTTCATATTGCAAAATCCTATTTTCCGCTGAGAAGCAGTTCTCTTTTTGTCTCCCAGAGCTTATACGACAGGTCAACGTAGTATTTATGCGGGTTTTCAAACCTCTTTACCTCGTCCCACAGTGTGTCACACTGTTCTTCGCAATAGCTTCGTATCTCGTCAAGAGAGGGCTTATTGTATACACACTTTCCGTCTTTGAATATCGGTACTAAAAGCTCGCGGAGTGTGAAATCCGTCACTGTCTTTTTCTTCCAGATGGCGTTCGGGTCAAACAGGACAATCGGTTCGCCCTCACTCAACACCTCATCATGTATGCAGAGCTGGTCCGCGACAGCTTTGCCGGTGGCCCGGTCATAAATCCTGTATACTTTTTTGTAATGGGGATTTGTAATCTTTGACACGTTTTCGCTTATTTTAATTTTCGGTATAATTTCGCCGTTTTTCTCTATGGCTACAAGCTTGTACACACTTCCGAAAACAGGCTCGCTTCTGGCGGTTATAAGCCGCTCACCCACGCCGAAAGTGTCAATCTGTGCCCCCTGAGATATAAGGTCCTCAATAAGATACTCGTCAAGGGCGTTTGAAACCACAATTTTGCACTGTGGCAGTCCCGCCTCGTCCAGCATTTTTCTCGCCTGCTTTGTCAGATATGTTATATCCCCGGAGTCAAGGCGAATACCGAAGTCATTTATTCCCTTGGGAATAAGTACCTCTTTAAAAACTCTGATTGCATTGGGAATGCCGCTTTTCAAAGTGTTATATGTGTCCACCAAAAGCGTCGCATTTGTGGGGTACAGCTCACAATATGCCTTAAACGCCTCATACTCGCTGTCAAACATCTGTATCCAGGAGTGTGCGATTGTGCCTCCGGCCTTTACTCCGAACAGCTTATCCGTCAAAACATTCGAAGTACCGGCACACCCGCCTATATATGCTGCCCTCGCGCCGACGACAGCGGCACTCTCTCCCTGGGCCCGGCGTGCGCCGAACTCCAATACCGCCCTTCCCTGGGCCGCGCGGCAAATCCTCGCCGCCTTAGTCGCAATAAGTGACTGGTGATTAATCGCCAAAAGGATATATGTCTCCAGTATCTGGGCCTCAATGGCGGGAGCCTTAATCGTCAAAATCGGCTCATCAGGAAAAATGGGAGTTCCCTCCGGAACGGCGTATATATCGCCGGTAAAGCGGAAGTTTTTGAGATAATCCAAAAAACCGTCGTCAAAAATCTGTTTGCTTCTGAAATACTCGATATCCGACTCGTCAAAGTGCAGGTTCTCTATATAGTCTATAACCTGCTCAAGTCCCGCGGCAATTGCGAAACCGCCCCCGTCAGGCACTTTTCTGAAAAACACATCAAAATATGATATGCGGTCAGCAAGCCCTTTTTTAAAATATCCGTTACCCATTGTGAACTCGTAATAGTCGCACAGCATGGCTTTGTTCTTATATGACATAAGAAGCACCCCTTAATTTAACACGCCATAACCGGCGCATTACGTATTTTAACGATTAGTATAATACAATCGCCCATTTTTGTAAACTTTTTAATTTTCCGGTCTTGAGCCAATAAGAAAAATTTTTAAAATTTTCCTTATTTTTATATATATCCTGGTCAAAACGGTGTATACTGTCTTTAAAGATAATACTAAAAATTGTATGCCGCTGTTCCGGCACATACGGCAAATTAATTACACTAACAGGTGCAGTGCCGGACTCTCGCGGTATAGTAACACAAATAATATAGGAGGCACATCATGCAGACGGTAAAAAAGAAAACCATAATGCCCAATGTAGACCTTACCTGTATCACTACGGACAAGTTTAAGGCAGGCTACATTACCATAAACTTTATTTCACCCCTGAGCAAAGCTACCGCGGCAAAAAACGCGCTGCTATTCCGTGTGCTGCGCCGGGGCACTTTGAATTATCCCGACATGGAGAGCATTTCCGCAAGGCTCGACTCCCTTTACGGTGCCTCTATCGAGGCAATAAACCGCAAAAAGGGCGAGGCTCAGTGCGTTGGTCTTGCCGCCGACCTCATCGACGACAGTTTTGTACCCGTCGGAGAAAATATACTTGAAAACACTATTGCTTTAATGGGAGAGATGATTCTCGCCCCTGTAACACACGGCGGCCTGCTAACCGCTGAATATGTGGAGAGTGAAAAGGCAAACCTCATCGACAGCATTAAAAGTCAGAAAAACGACAAGATTAACTATGCCGTTGACCTTATGATAAGGAGCATGTGCCAGGACGAAGCTTATTCTGTTCCCCGCCTCGGCACTGAATCATCTGTTTCACAGATAACCCCCCAGTCCCTCACAAAGCACTACAAAGAGCTAATAGCAGGCTCCAAGGTGGAGATAATCTATGTAGGCAGCGGAAGTCTCTCACGGGTTGAGGCAGCCCTTTTGAACGCTCTTTCCGCACTGCCGCGGAGAAACGAGGCAACTTTAGTCACAACCGACATCGTGCTGACGCCAAAAAAGCCGGGCAATGAGGTCACCGACAGAATGGACGTAAATCAGGGCAAGCTCACCATCGGATACCGTCTCGGAAAATCAATGCTTTCCCCCAATTATGCCGCACTCTCAGTGTTCAACGCCGTATTCGGCGGCGCTGTTACCTCAAAGCTATTCATGAATGTGAGAGAAAAGCTTTCCCTCTGCTACTATGCAAGCTCAATAATTGAAAAGCACAAGGGTATAATGATTGTGTATTCAGGTGTAGACTTTGGAAATTTTGCCAAGGCACTGGACGAGATAACCCGTCAGCTGGACGCCGTAAAATCCGGTGAGATAACAGACTGGGAATTGGACAGCGCAAAGAAATCTGTTGTCACCTCTCTCAAATCGAGGCTTGATTCCGCATCTGGCCTTGAGGACATCTATTTTGACAACGCTGTGGCCGATATAGCTGTTTCTCCGGAAGAGCTGGCCGTTCTCGCAGGAGCGGTGACGGCACAGGAGGTTTCCGCCATAGCCTCCAATGTGGAGCTTGACACCATACATTATCTCACAGAAAAAGGAGATGACCAAAAATGAAGCTGAAAAAATACGAGGCAATAGGCGAAGAGGTGTACACTGAAACGCTTTCAAATGGTCTTAACATATTTGTGGTTCCCAAAAAAGGCTTCAGCAAAAAATATGCGTTCTTTGCCACAAACTACGGCGGAGCCGACCGCCGCTTTAAAGTTGGCGATACCTGGATTGACACCCCCGAGGGAGTGGCACATTTCTTAGAGCACAAGATGTTTGACACAAAAGACGGCAATGCCTTAGCTGAGCTCTCCGCAAACGGTGCTTCTCCAAATGCGTTTACCTCCTCAGACATGACTGCCTATTATTTTCAGTGCATTGATAAATTTGAGGAAAACTTTAAAATACTTCTGAGCTTTGTCTCTGTGCCGTATTTCACACCTGAGAGCGTGGCAAAGGAGCAGGGAATAATCGGGCAGGAAATCGGCATGACAGACGACCAGCCGGGCTACAGCATATACTACAGCCTTATGAAATGCCTGTACAGCTACAATCCCCTGCGGGACTCCGTGGCCGGCACAGTGGAGAGCATAGGGCAGATTACGGACAAGACACTGTACGACTGCCACAAGGTTTTTTATCACCCTTCCAACATGGCGCTCTGTGTCGTTGGCAACGTGGACCCGGACGAAATTGTAAAAACGGCAAGAGAGATACTTCCGGACACCCGCGGCCAGTACCCGGAGAGAGATTACGGCAGCACTGAACCGGACGGTGTCTCGTCTCCCCGGTTTGAGCGGGCAATGGACGTTGGAATGCCCATGTTCATGATTGGCTTTAAACACCCCGGTGATACCCAGGGTGAAGCACTTCAAAAGACAACCTATGTGGCAAATCTCGCTCTGGAGGCAGTGGCCGGCTCCTCCTC
The DNA here is from genome assembly GCA_904420055.1 of Candidatus Alloscillospira gallinarum. Lineage (GTDB taxonomy): Bacteria > Bacillota > Clostridia > Oscillospirales > Oscillospiraceae > Alloscillospira > Alloscillospira gallinarum. The sequence goes on from CAJFTV010000024.1 coordinate 7,815, forward strand.
CCCGCTGTATTCACGCCTTTACAGTGACGGACTTATAAACAAGCAGTTCGGCACGGAATTTGAAACCGTAACAAACCGTTCCCACTGCGTGCTCTCCGGTGAAAGCCGCGACCCGGAAGCCGTATTATCCGCACTGACAGAAGAAATTTTAAAGGTGTCAAAAAACGGCATAGATTCCGGTCTCTTTTCAAGGCTCAAGAAGGCCTATACGGGTCTTGTACTGCGTAACTTCAATTCATTTGACTCCATATGCTATAATGTGGCAACGGCATATTTTAAGGGTTATGACGCTTTCCAGGCAATTGACGCGTTAAACAGCGTAACAAAAAATGATGTTGAGGAGTATATCAGAGAGAATCTGACCCCCGAAAAATGCGCCATGGCGGTAATAAGCCCCAAAAACTCACAGTAAAATCAAAGGAGTTATACCCATGAGTTTCAGCGACGCTACAATAACTTTCCCAATGTTTGGCGACGGGTTTTCCATAAACCCATCCAACCATATAACCATATTCGGCAGAAATATATACTGGTACGGCATTATAATAGCAATAGGTTTTATTCTCGCCGTGGTATACGCATTAAAGCGCTGCCGCCAGTTTGGACTTACCACAGACAATATATTTGATATCATCATATGTGCGGCCCCTGCCGGTATTGTGGGTGCGCGGCTTTATTACTGTATCTTTTTCGACCCGTCGTCATACTTCGGTCCCGGAAAATGGCTGAATATCTTTAAGGTCTGGGAAGGCGGACTTGCCATATACGGAGGTATTATTTTCGCTGTAGCCGCCGTCATTATATACAGCCGTGTAAAAAAAGTTCCATTTGGGCCAATGCTTGACATCGGCGGCCTCGGGATACTTATAGGTCAGGCAGTGGGACGCTGGGGAAACTTTATGAACCGTGAGGCATTTGGCGCCGAGACGGACGTATTCTGCCGCATGGGCCTTACTGTCCCCGGACATGAAACCATATATGTGCACCCCACATTCCTGTACGAATCCCTGTGGAATGTCTTGGGCCTTATTATCCTGCATATAGTTTCCAAGAAGTGGAGAAAGTTTGACGGACAGATTTTTCTGATGTACATAGGCTGGTATGGTCTGGGACGCTTTTTTATCGAGGGGCTCAGAACAGACAGTCTCTACCTCTTTAACACCGACATTCGCGTGTCCCAGCTCCTGGCTCTAATCTGCTTCGGCGCAGTATGCGTAATCCTGCTAAAAATAGTAATTGACAAACACGGCAAATTTCCTCCTCTCGCCTGCGAGATGGCGGCATTGAACGCTGAAATGGCTCAAAGTGAGGCGGAAAGCGTCCCCGGTGACAATACCGATAGTTCTTCTGATATAGCCAAAGCTGAGAAAACTGACGAAGAGGAAAACCAGCCACCTGACAAGGAGGAGTAAAATAATGAAAAATGTAAACGATATCAAAGACAAGGCGTATGAAACTTTGGGAAATATTATAGAGAAGTCCGGAGAGCTGTACTCCAAAGCAGGAGAGACTGCAAAGTATCTCGCGCGCACCGCTGTTTTAAAGGCCGAGATTGCCAAGGACAAGACAAAGCTGAAAACACTGTATTCAGACCTTGGCAGCCTGTACTTCACCCTGCACAAGGACTCCCCTGAGGAATCGCTGGCCCAGACCTGCGACACCATAAAGGATATAATAAAGAACATTGAAATTAAAGAGAGTGAGCTGGCATCTTTAAATCAGGAATACGACCCTGAAGCACAGGACGCAGAATTTACAGAAGAGGACGAAAAGGAAGAACCCTTTGACAGCGACAGCTCTAATTAAAAGATATAAGAAATCAAAAACAGGCAGGCTCAATAGCGCGCAGAAAAGTACGATGAAAAGCGGACAGGAAGTGTTAAAACTCCTGTCCGCATCTTTAATTATCCTATTAAATCATAAAAAGTGTTTTTCTATTTTCGGAGATACAGTGTTATCGTCATACCTTCCGCTTGTCAATGCTCTACAAAGCACATGCCTTTCACCGTTCATATACCCTCACCGATATTTTTACAAAACATATTTATTCGCCTATAAATTCAATATCAATATCGCCGTTATTGCAGGATACATTCAGCGTTTTGCTGCCGCCGTCTTTCTGTTCCGGCAAATTGCTGTCCCCTTTTTTTATTTCAGAATATATAGAAAAATCATCATAACCTCCTGTAATTGCACCGGAAATATCCCCATTTTTCACATTCAGCGTCAGCGTACTTCCAACGTCTAAATTTTCAAAGGTAATGTTTCCCCCATTAGAAGAAATATCCATACTTCCTTTCACAGCTAATGCGGAAAGCTTTATGTCTTCATTTGTTGTTGACAGCATAAGATTTTCTAAAAGTGCGTCCGGTATCTGTAAAAATATTTTCCGATTTTCAGCAGATGCTTTTACGCCAATATAATCCGTCCACTCCTTATTACTTGTACTTGTCATAGTCAGTACGTTTTCGTCAGAAACAGAGATGTCGTAATACTCCTTGCTGTTTTCAAAATACTGAATATGGACTTGTTCGTCCTCAGACAACGACACTTCAATTTCTCTGTCCTGTACGTCAAGTGTGACGCCGTTTATTTGTGTATCTGACGTATAGTTTTTTTCCTCAAACGGTTCGCTGCTGTTTGAGCAGCCGGACAAAATAAAGCTTCCCAATATTATGCATAGCGCAATCGAAAATATCTTTTTCATAGTATTCCTTCCCATAACTTGAATTACCATATCGACGTCTGCGATTTATTAGTCTTTCTTAATGAGTTTTAGACAATGCAGCACTATTTTATCCCAAGTTATTTGCCACCTTTTTTTGAAGTCAGTCCTCCTAAACGACATCACAGTATCCATTGCTTCTTACAATGTCCTGTGCTAAAATAAATTATAAACCTTTGTGTAACACAAAAGTCAACAGGTGGAAATAATGAAGAAATATTTTTCAATTGGAGAAGCCGCAAAGGCTGTCAATACAACAAGCGAAACGCTGCGTCATTACGACCGTATCGGACTTGTAAAACCAAGTAAAAAAGATGAATGGACTAATTACCGCTACTATACCGAACAGGATATTGTCCGGTTAAATACGGTACTGGCTTTGCAGCTCATGGACCTGCCTCTGAAAGAAATAAAAAAAGTTTTGGAATACGATGACCTGGAAAAAATTGTAGACTTTTTAGCACAGGCAGAAAAAAGGGCCGATGAAAAAATTAAAGCACTCCAGCACAGCAAATCTAAAATCCGGTCAGCAAAAGCCGACTATGAAAGGAAATTGCAAATGCGCCAAAAAACCGACGGCACATTTATTAAAGATTTCCCGGAACGTGTCATTCTGCTTTCTGACACCTTGGAGGTGCCTACGCTTGATAACCTTTGGAATTATCTCAGTCACTTCTATGATAAAGTTACCCCCGCCCTTAAAGAGCAGTTTACTTTTGAAGACTTAGCCGGCATATACACCGAAAACGGACTTTCAAGGCTTTTTGCCATCTGCATTAATTATGTAAATATAGATGGATTGAAGGTATTGCCCAAAGGAAAATACCTTTGCGCCGGCTGTACAGAGGAAAACAGGAAACAAGTACTTAGTGATGTAATGAATATGGCCAGGACAAAATACGGTGTTGAGCCGACATTCACTGTACAGCTAATTGTCGTATCGGGTATTTTGCACTGGGATTATGAGGTACAGGTATATGTTGATGGATAAGCAAAAGGAACAGGTAGTAAAATCACATCTCCCTTTACGTGAAAGACAAACATGCAATTTATATATGTAAGTTTGCACAATTTCTTCATCACGAATTTATATATAATCACTACTTGCAAATTTTGTTTTAATTTTATACTTTAATTGATAAAATAATCTATATAAAAAAATAACATGCTTTTTGTCGGACTTAAACAGCGTCAGTTATTCATTTTTACACATTTTGCGCCCTGTAATTTGTTGATTTCTTTTAATTTTTAGTAAAATATTTTCGTTCTGGAAGCGGAATTATTTACATGCGCAGCCCTCAATGGTAAGATAGTGGCATAAACAATTTGCATTCAAAAATATATTTTTTCAAGAGGTGCTAAATTATGAAAGTAACAGAAATCATGAAAAAGCGTATGGCGTTTTCTTTCGAGGTTTTCCCTCCCAAGACAGATGCAGGTATGGAAAAGCTCGTTAAGAAAGACGGTGTTCTGGACAAACTCTATTCCCTGCAGCCCGATTACATTTCCTGTACATACGGAGCCGGCGGCAGCAACGTCGGTAAAAACCTTGAGGTATTAAAGTCCATTAAGGACGCCGGCAAGTGCACACCTATTACCCATTTCACATGTATCGGAAACACCCGCGAGGGCATTAAAGAGCAGCTCCAGACATATCTCGACAACGGTATTGACCACGTTCTCGCTCTCCGCGGTGACCTGCCCTTTGGCTGGACCGGTACAGGCGGCGACCTCCACTATGCAACTGAGCTTGTAAAATTTATCCGCACAGAGTTCGGTGACAAGTTCTGCATCGCAGTGGCAGGTTCTCCTGAAGGTCATATCGCATGCCGCAGCCTTGAGGCTGACATTTCCTTCTTAAAGCAGAAGCAGGACGAGGGCGCAGACTTTATCATGACTCAGCTCTGCTGGGATATGGACCAGTTCCGCCGCTGGATGGACGCTATCCGCAAGGCCGGCATCACACTGCCTGTTGATGTGGGAATTATGCCTGTCCTCTCCATTGATTCAACCGTTAACATGGCTCTTTCCCGCAACGGCTGCGTAATGCCCAGAGAGCTCTGCGAAATTATCTCCAAGTACTGGATTTTCCCCAACCCCTTCGCACCAAACGAGGCCGAGGATTCCATCGCCCAGAAGAAGGCAGATTTCATGAAGGCTGGTCTGGAGTACACAGTTCGTCTTATCGACGAGTACCGCGTATGCGGCATTTCCGGCATTCACCTGTATGCTCTCAATAAGTATGAGAACGTTGCAAAGCTTGTTGAGATGTCCGGCATTAAAGACATGTAAGGAGAATTCTAATGGGATTTAAATCTGATATTGAAATAGCGCAGGAGGCCACTCCCCTTCACATTCAGGAGATTGCAAAGACCGCCGGTGTTGATGAAAAGTATTTAAGCCAGTACGGCAATTATAAGGCAAAAGTTGACCTTAACATCTTAAAGGATATGGCAGATAAGCCCAACGGAAAGCTTATCCTTGTCACAGCAATTAACCCCACCTCCGCCGGTGAGGGCAAGACCACAACAACAGTCGGTCTCGGCGATGGTCTCCGCAAAATTGGCAAAAAGTCCATGATTGCCCTTCGTGAGCCCTCCCTTGGTCCCGTTTTCGGCGTAAAGGGCGGTGCGGCCGGCGGCGGATACGCACAGGTTATACCCATGGAGGACATTAACCTCCATTTCACCGGCGATTTCCATGCAATCGGTGCGGCAAACAACCTGCTGGCCGCCATGATTGACAACCATATCTATCAGGGCAACGCTCTGCGCATCGACCCCCAGAGCATCACCTGGAGACGCTGCGTGGACATGAACGACCGTCAGCTCCGCAATGTCGTTGACGGCCTTGGCGGGAAAGCAAACGGACGCCCCCGTGAGGACGGTTATGACATCACAGTTGCCTCCGAAGTCATGGCTATCTTCTGCCTTGCCAGCGATATTACCGACCTTAAAGAGCGTCTTGCCCGCATAATCATCGGCTACAATGTTGACGGCGAGCCTGTAACCTGCGGACAGCTCAAGGCCCAGGGCGCTATGGCTGCCCTTTTAAAGGATGCATTAAACCCCAATCTTGTTCAGACAATCGAGCACACACCCGCATTCGTACACGGCGGCCCCTTCGCCAACATAGCCCACGGCTGCAACAGCCTTACTGCTACAAAAATCGCACTCAAGCTCAGCGACTACGTGGTAACCGAGGCCGGTTTCGGCGCAGACCTGGGTGCTGAGAAGTTCCTTGACATCAAGTGCCGCATGTCCGGCCTCAAGCCCGACGCTGTCGTCATAGTTGCCACAGTCCGTGCGCTTAAGCTCCACGGCGGCGCCAAAAAGGACGAACTCGGAACTGAGAATCTTGCGGCTCTTGAGAATGGTATGCCCAACCTTCTCCGCCATGTGGAAAATATCACAAAAGTATATAACCTCCCCGCTGTCGTCGCAATCAACAGATTCCCCACCGATACTGAGGCGGAGCTCAAATATGTTGAGGCCAAGTGCCACGAGCTGGGTGTCAAGGTTGCTCTCAGCGAAGTCTGGGGCAAAGGCGGCGAGGGCGGAAAGGCCCTGGCTGAGGAGGTTGTACGTCTCTGTGAGACTGAGAACAACTTCACATACTGCTACGAGGACAATCTCTCCATCCTTGAGAAGATTGAGGCAATTGCAAAAAGAATATACAGAGCTGACAGCGTAGAGCTCGTTGACAACGCTCCCAAGCAGCTTGCACAGCTGGAGGCTTTGGGCTTCAGCAATATGCCTGTATGCATGGCTAAGACACAGTACAGCTTCTCTGATGACCCGACAAAGCTCGGTGCTCCCACCGGCTTTAAGCTCACTGTCAGAAATCTGAAGGTCTCTGCAGGCGCCGGCTTCATTGTGGCGCTCACCGGTGCTGTTATGACAATGCCCGGCCTTCCAAAGAGCCCGTCAGCTGAGCGTATTGATGTTGACGAAAATGGTAAAATCTCTGGACTTTTCTAAATATTTTTATATTTTTGACCTGATTTTACCGTAAATCCCGCAAGAATACTTGACAGTGACCACTAAATGTTGTAAATTTGCTATGGTAACATTATTAGGTTATCTCCGCATCGGGTCTTATGTCCCGATGCGGGCAAATTTACAATTTTATTATGTTGTCAAGGCAAAAAATGCCAGTAAAACGGCAATAAATATTGTAACTAAAGGAGTATTTGTGGTATGATTATTATTGGTGAGAAGCTGAATGGTTCCATTCCTTCCTGTGCTAAGGCTATCGCTGCAAGAGATGCCGAGTACATCAAGGACATTGCCAAGAAACAGGCTGACGCCGGCGCTACCTATATTGATGTCTGCGCCTCCGTCAAAGACAACGAAGTTGAGACCTTAAAGTGGATGATTGAGCTCGTTCAGGAAGTCTGCGACACACCTATCTGCGTTGACAGCCCTGACGCTCATGCCTGCGTTGAGGCTATGAAGTACTGCAACAAGCCCGGCATTATCAACTCCGTTTCCGGTGAGGGCGACAAGATGGACGTTGTTTTCCCTGTTATCGCTGATACAAAATGGGACGTTGTTGCCCTTCTCTCTGACGACACCGGCATTCCCCAGTCCGCTGCTGACCGTCTGAGAGTTTTCGATAAAATTATGGCTAAGGCTAAGGAGTATGGTATTGCTCCCAGCCGTATCCACATTGACCCGCTGGTTGAGATGCTCTGCACATCTGAGGACGGTATCGCTATGGTTGTGGAGGTTATCACAACAATCAGAAAGCAGTACCCTGACATTCACATCACCGGTGCTGTTTCCAACATCTCTTTCAACCTGCCCGCCCGCAAGATGGTCAACCAGGCTTTCTGCGTACTGGCTATGAACGCAGGTATGGACAGTGGTGTTCTTGATCCTCTGAACAGAGACCTCATGGGCATGATTTATGCAACAGAGGCTCTTCTGGGATACGATGATTACTGCATGGAATATATTGCGGCGTACCGCAACAATATATTTGGTACTCAGCCCAAAGCATAAGGCTGGTATCACAAAACTTGGGTAAAACCTATATCAGAATATTTTTTCAGGAGGTTATTTCACATGTCAAAAATTCAGGAAGTTGCACAGGCAGTAGAACTCGGTAAGGTAAAGCTCATTCAGGGTCTTGTTCAGGAAGCCCTTGATGAGGGCAATGATCCCCAGGCTATCCTCAACGAGGGTATGATTGGCGCTATGAACGTTGTTGGCGCAAAGTTCCAGGCTAACGAGATTTTCGTTCCTGAGATGCTTGTTGCTGCTAAGACAATGAAGAAGGGCGTTGAGGTTCTTCGTCCCCACCTCGCTGGCGACAGCATCGGTGCAAACGGCAAGTTCATCATCGGCACAGTTGCAGGCGACCTTCACGATATCGGCAAGAACCTTGTTGCTCTGATGGTTGAGTCCGCTGGCTTTGAGGTTATTGACCTTGGCGTTGACGTTCCCGCTGAGACCTTTGTTAAGGCTATCAAAGAGAACCCTGACTGCAAAGTTGTCGGCGCTTCCGCTCTTCTCACAACAACCATGGATTCACTCCGCAACACCGTTAAGGCTATGATTGACGCTGGCTGCAAAGACCAGGTTAAGATCATGGTTGGCGGCGCACCTATCACACAGGCTTTTGCTGATGAAATCGGTGCTGACGCTTACACACCTGACGCTGGTGCTGCTGCTGTTAAGGCTAAGGAGCTTGCTGGCTGCTAATCACCACAAATTTGCTTTAAAATACCCGGCAATTTTTGCCGGGTATTTTCTTTTATAAAAATCCGCCGTACAATCAGACGGCGGATTTTTACCATTTTATCTTTTTTCAGTACCAATGCTGTAAAGTATAAATGAACCCATTACCAAAACCGGGAACAATATTCTGAGGCACAAGTACGGCCCAAAATCAATATTAGCGTCCAGTACAAGTCCCAGAAACCATGCGGCTATCGACCACAACACAGCGCTTACAATCCGCTTTTTCATATAATCCCCCGTTGCAAGCCACACTATACATCAACATCAAGCCCAAAATAATTTTTCCGGAACTTCTTTGGCGATATACCGGTCTCTTTCTTAAATACTTTTGAAAAATAGCTCTGATCCTTAAAACCGCAAAGCATTGCAATCTCGGATATTGCAATGCCCTCACGGGTCAGGAGCTTTTTGCTCTTTTCTATTCTAACATTCGTAATATAATCCGTGAGACTTATACCCGTCTCCTCTTTGAAAATGCTGCTTAGATATGATTTGCTCAGGTACACTTCTCTTGCAAGGGTATCCAAAGTAAGTTTTTCCTGACAGTTTTTCTTAATGTAATTTGTTATCTTAAACACAACGTCAGAGTGCTTTACCTGCGCCAGATCAAAAGCCTGGATTATAAAGCGCCTTACTATATCAGAAATCCAAACAGCAAGCTGGTCAACATCGTTGTTGCCCTCTATCTGTCGGATATAGCTTTCAGAAAGGCGAAATACCTCATTGGAGTCCGCTCCCGCCTCAATGGTAGCACGTGAGAGCATAACAAGCAGCTCCAGCATTCTGGCTTTTATGGAATTTATGTCATAGTTGCTGTACACGTACACATGGGCCAGCACCTCATTTAGCATGTCGAGGGCCGTATTCTTCTCTCCCCTGAGCACTGCGGCGCGAAGGTCTTTCTCATATGAGAGCAGTGAATCCGCGTTTTGCGCAGATGTGTCCTCATAGTAGTCCTTTGCCTTATATATTTCCTTTAAGATTTGCTCCTGGTCATACAACAGGTTCCTGTACTTCTGCTCTTCAATACCGGAAATCTCAGAGGTCACACATGCCAAAATTTCTGATATATGGCGTACCTCCTGGGTGGTATAGGACTTTAGCTTCATAATTTCGTCAGCATATTCCGGCATTGGCAGGTCTGAAATTACGTCCTGATACTCTCCCATTACAATCGGTCCAATGGCAAGGCCGCCGGCAAGCGAGCCCATCTCCGAAGAAATGGACGAGGCAATAAACACAAGTCCCATGGGACAATAATAGATATACTTGCCATTCCAGCGATGGGCTTCATTGCATCCGTAATAACAAGTTGCAAGCTCATCATGCGGGCCAAAACCGCATTTGTCACAAAAGCTGCAAATCTCCGTCTGTCCGTACATAGTAGGTGCCATATTTTCCGGCACATCTATCACATTGCAGGGAACTTTCAGCAGTCCCGAAAAATGACTTTGATATTTTTTACATTTTTCGACCAGTTGTTCAGTCATATTACACCTCAACACACAAAAAATTCACCTGGATTTAACATGATTATACATATACAGATTACAAATTACAATACACTTTTTGTATTTTATTTTTTGTATTACATTTCAATTTTGTTAAAAATTTTATTATTTTTCCTGACAAACATGGTAATTATGTCTATATAAGTCGATGCCACCCAATTATTTTGCCAAAAGTGGATAACAATTATACAAAAATTAATTTTAAATTTGTAAAAAATATTGCGGGCAAAACTGCCCGCAATATCCCAGCGTCTTATTATTTAAATTTTGCAGGTATTCCGCCATTTCAGTTTAAAAAGTCCTTCAGTCTTTTGCTCCTGCTTGGGTGACGGAGCTTTCTGAGAGCCTTCGCTTCAATCTGACGTATGCGCTCACGTGTTACGTTAAACTCCTTGCCTACCTCTTCAAGTGTCCTTGTACGACCGTCCTCAAGTCCAAACCGGAGTTTTAATACCTTCGCTTCCCTTGGCGTAAGGGTGCTGAGTACTTCGGTGAGCTGTTCCTTGAGCAGCGTATAAGAAGCTGCTTCTGCCGGTTCTGACGCGTCCTCGTCCGGAATAAAGTCTCCTAAATGGCTGTCCTCCTCCTCGCCTATCGGCGTCTCAAGGGAAACAGGTTCCTGAGCAATTTTCAGAATATCCCGTACTTTTTCAACAGGCATCGCCATCTCCTCTGCAATCTCCTCCGGAGTTGGGTCGTGCCCCAGTTCCTGAAGAAGCTGACGGGAAATGCGCATAACCTTGTTTATAGTCTCCACCATATGCACGGGTATTCTTATTGTCCTGGCCTGGTCGGCAATCGCCCTTGTGATTGCCTGCCGTATCCACCATGTGGCATATGTGGAAAATTTGTATCCCTTAGTATAATCAAACTTCTCCACAGCCTTTATAAGCCCCAGGTTGCCCTCCTGTATAAGGTCAAGGAACAGCATACCCCTGCCAACATAACGCTTTGCAATGCTCACCACGAGCCTCAAATTGGCCTCTGCCATTATCTTCTTTGCCTTTTCGTCGCCTTCAGCCATTTTTCTGGCAAGTTCTACCTCCTCGTCCGCTGTGAGCAGAGGCACCTTGCCTATCTCCTTTAAGTACATGCGCACCGGGTCATCAACGCTGAAGTTGTCGACCAGGCTCTCCGGGTCTACGAGTTCCTCCTCCGTCATATTTTCAATTTCCTGGAGCTCTTCAATCTCGGGGGAAATTTCGTCCGGCGGTATGTCTATAAACTCTTCGCTGGACATGGTCTCGATGCCAAGGTTTTCAAGGGTATCATAGAACTTATCTATCTGCTCCTGCTCAAGGTTCATTTCCTCAAGTACGTCAAGCAGTTCCTTTGAGCCCAGATGTCCTCGTTTTTTTCCTTCCTCAATAAGTGCATTCAGCTTTTCCATGTTAAGCTGCTCTTTTGTTTTTTCATCTTCACGTTTTGAAGTATCCGCTGCCTTTGCAGAGTGTGCTTTTTTGCTCTCAGCCATAATTACTGTCCTCCATACCCTTTCTTTTCTTTATACATTTCCGCTATTGCGCGCAAATCGTCTTTTGATGTTTTTTTCAGATTTTCCGTTTTGATTTTTTCTATGTAGTCAGAAATTGATTTTTCACCGTCCGGCACCGACTCTGGCCGCTGCACTATTTGCGCCAGATGTTCCGCCTGCTCACGCTCAAGTCCCGCCGACAATGCGCCTACGCTTATATCGCGCCCGGACTTTATTCTCTCCATTATTTCCCGGAAAAGCGCCCCCAGAAACGGAGAGGAAAATTCCTCTGCCGACAGCTTCCCTGTTTTGCCCGCAAGCTCCGGGTCCAAAAGAAGCAGCCTTATAACTCCTTCCTCTGCCGCGGCAGACACAACGCTGTCATAACGCAGTTCGCGGCTTTTGGCCTGGTATTCGTCCTTTGGCCTCATCATTTTCTCCTCGCGTTTTTTCTTCTCCTGGGCTATCAGCCGCCGCCGTGCCTTGCTTACCTCAGAGACTACAGACTGTGACGAAACCCCCATCTCCTGTGCAACCTTTCCGGCATATATCTCACGTTCAAGAGAGCTGGGCAGTCCCGCCAGCATATTTACCGCCCGGCGCATGTATTGCAGCTTGCCGTCATCGGTAGTAGTATCAAATCCGCTTTTGAGCGTCTCTAACCTATATTCTATGTGATTTTCACTCGATTCTATAAGTCTTTTAAATGCTTCGGCACCCTTTTCTCGAATAAATTCGTCCGGGTCTTTAGCTCCGTAAACCCGGAGCACCTTCACCTCAAGGCCATTTTCCTCTAAAATTCCTATGGCCCGCTGTGCCGCTTTAACACCCGCGCCGTCAGAATCGTATGCAATAATCACCCGGCTCGTGTACCGGGAAATAAGCTTCGCCTGCTCCGGGGTGAGAGATGTGCCGAGAGAGGCCACCGCGCAGTCAAATCCCGCCTGATGCAATGAAACGACGTCCACATTGCCCTCTGCCAAGATTATCATGCCCAATTTTGACTTTTTTGCCAGATTCATTGCAAAAAGATTTCGGCTTTTGCTGAAAACCGGCGTATCGGCAGAGTTTAAATATTTAGGCTCGTTATCCCCCAGCGCCCGCCCGGAAAACGCAATTACGTTTCCCTTTATATCAATAACCGGGAACATAAGACGGTTTCGGAATGTGTCGTAAAACCCGCCGCTCTTTCCACGTTTACAAAGGCCAGCAATAAAAAGCTCCTGATACGTATATCCCTTGGCCGTGAGCGCATCGCACAGGGCAGTCCACCTGTCCGGCGCCGCGCCAAGTCCAAACCTACGTACCATTTTTTGAGAAATACCACGGTTTTTTATGTACTGCTGGGCCGGGGCTCCCTCCGGCTTTGACAACATATCAAAATAAAACCGCGCCGCGTCCCTATTGGCGTCAAGAAGTCTCGCCCGGCGGTTTTTTACCTCCGGTGGAGTGTCGTCATCCGGTACCTGTATTCCGGCGCGCTTTGCAAGGAACTCAACCGCCTCTCTAAAACCAAGGCCCTCAATCTCCATAATGAAGTTTATAACTCCGCCGCCCTTGCCGCAGCCAAAGCAGTGGTAAATCTGCTTGTCCACGCTCACGGAAAAAGACGGAGTTTTCTCATTGTGAAACGGGCAGAGGCCAAACATGTTGTTTCCGCTCCGCTTTGTAAGCTGCACATAACTTCCAACCACGTCCACAATATCGTTTCTCGCCACAAGCTCTTCGAGAAATGATTCAGAAAATGCCAAGCGTCTCACTCCCTTCCTATGGCGCTCTGACAAACTCTCGTGTAACTCAAACTATTTTATCTGCCACGACATCGGTATAAACAGCTCACAGTGCTTGTCAATGCAGTACTTATCCGTCATTCCCGATATGTAGTCGCACACCGCCCTCTCGGGGCCGTCTGTCTCACAGATGCTCAAATATTCCTCCGGCAGTCTGTCCGTGTTCTTAATGTAATACTCATATATACCGCTTATAATGCCGTATACCTTCGTCTCCTCGCTCTTTGCTTTCATGTTCTTATATACAGCCTGATACATAAAGTTGTGAAAGCTCTCAACCACAAACGTCATATCAGGGCTCATAATTATGTCGCCCTTTCCCATGCTGTTCTCAACAATATTTTTGACAATTGTGTCTATCCTGTTTCCGTATCCGCTGCCAATGGCACAGGTTATCTCCTCCGGGATATCCTCTTCGCGCAAAATCCCGGCCCTTACCGCGTCGTCAACATCGTGGTTTATGTACGCCACCCTGTCGGCTATCTTCACAACTCTCCCCTCAAGTGTCGCCGCCGGTGGGTCAACCGTGTGCCGTACTATTCCGTCCCTCACCTCATATGTGAGGTTAAGTCCGCGGCCGTCCTTTTCCAGCCGCTCCACTACCCTGAGGCTCTGTTCGTAGTGCCTGAAACCGCCGCAGTCCGCCATTATAGTATTAAGCGCACGTTCACCGGCGTGGCCAAACGGGGTATGCCCCAAGTCATGTCCAAAGGCAATTGCCTCTGCCAGGTCTTCATTCAGCTCCAGCGACCGCGCAATCGTCCTTGCTAAACGCATAACCTCAAGGGTGTGGGTCATACGCGTCCTGTAGTGGTCTCCCTCCGGCTGGAGGAACACCTGTGTCTTGTGTTTAAGGCGCCGAAACGCCTTGCTGTGTATTATCCTGTCGGTATCACGCTGAAAACATGTGCGCAGGTCACACTCCTCTTCCGGGCGCTCGCGCCCTTTAGAGTTTTCAGACAGCACACCGTACTCCGATATCAGCGCTCTTTCAGCGAGCTGCCGCTTCTCTCTTGGTAACAACATTCCACCACCTTTATTGCCGCATAAATTTCTCTCTACTTATTATTACGACGAAAAAACTTTAAACCCTTTAATTTATTTCAGTTTTTTCAAAAAACCCCTAAATTAAAGACCCCACAATATGGAAGTGGAGTCTTTAAAACAATTTCACAGTTTTCTCCGTCAAATGCTCAGCTCACAAACCTGCTTCCTATTCCTTGTCTCCCTTTTGCCGCACTATGAGCCGCACCGGCGTGCCCTCAAGTCCGAATACGCTGCGTATCTGGTTTTCAAGATAGCGCTGGTAGGAAAAGTGAAAGAGCTCCGCACTGTTACAGAAAGCCACAAACGTTGGCGGCCGCACCCCCGTCTGGGTCATATAATAGATTTTCAGGCGGCGTCCCTTATCCGTTGGCGGCTGGACCCTTGCAGTCGCGTCCGCCAGTACATTATTCAGCATACCGGTAGTTATGCGCATTGCCGACTGCTCATTAACGTAGTTTATCAATTCAAACAGCTTTTTTACCCGCTGACCTGTCATTGCCGATATAAACAGCACCGGGGCATATGTCATAAAGCTCAAATCCCGCATGACGTCGGCGCGCATCTTGTCCATTGTCTTGCCGTCCTTTTCCACCAAATCCCACTTATTTACGACTATAATGCACGCCTTGCCTGCCTCGTGAGCCATGCCGGCAACTTTTGTGTCCTGCTCGGTTACTCCTTCTCTGGCGTCAATCATTATAAGGCACACATCGGCTCTGTCCACTGCCATCTGCGCGCGCATGACACTGAACTTTTCAATTCTGTCGTCCACTCTGGACTTTCTTCTTATTCCGGCAGTGTCAATTATGACATATTTTCCGTACTCATTTTCAAACGGAGTGTCCACCGCATCTCGGGTGGTACCAGCTACGTTGCTGACAATTACCCGTGTCTCACCCAAAATTCTGTTTACAAGTGAAGATTTCCCCACATTCGGCTTGCCGATAACCGCCACCTTTATGCGGTCCTCCTCTTCTTCCTCGTCCTTTTCAGGGGGAAAGTATTTGACACACTCGTCCAAAATATCTCCCGTGCCGTGGCCGTGAATTGCCGAGACTGCCACAGGGTCCCCAAGGCCCAGCGAATAAAACTCATATATATCCGGGTTTACCGGTCCTATTGAGTCCATTTTGTTCACCGCGAGTACAACAGGCTTCTGTGACCTTAAAAGCATATTCGCCACCTCATGGTCTGCCGCCGTAACTCCTGTCGTTATATCGCCCACAAAGATTATCACGTCCGCCGTGTCAATTGCCAGAAGCGCCTGCTCACGCATGAAAAGGAGGATTTCATTGTCTTTTGACGGCTCAATTCCGCCGGTATCCACCATGTCAAATGTGCGTCCCGCCCAGTCCGCAGTGGCGTAAAGCCTGTCTCTTGTCACTCCCGGTGTATCCTCCACAATTGACAGGCGCTTTCCAGCTATTCTGTTAAACAGCATGGATTTTCCCACATTCGGACGCCCTACTATGGCTACAAGTGGTCTTTTTGCCATAATAAATTCTCCTTTCCAAATTATTTCCCGGCAAACGCCAGGGCAAGGTCCCGTCCGCTTTGCTCCACGATACGAACAGGTACATTAAACCGTTTTTCGATGTCCTCAATAGTCACGTCGTCCAGAAATACCCCTTCACCGTGGCGGAGCATATTCCTCGGCAGAAGCACGCGGCCCCGGGGTTTTATACTGTCGAGCTTTTTTATAATATCTCTTCCCGTTAAAAGCCCTGCGACGTCTATCGTATGTCCGAAAAAGTCATTTTCTGCCGCTGCGACCTTACCTTCTGTCTCCGGGTATTTCTTCTTAAACTCATTTAAAAGGCCCTCTATATAAGGCTTTGCCGATACCCCGGTGACAACCGTAAAGGCAGTGTGCTCAGGGGAGAGCTCTTCTGACAGCGCCTCATTAAATTCTGTTATGAGAAGACGTATCATTCCCACGCCGTTTTCAAGCTGGGGATATCCCTCATACCATTCGTCCTCCGGCAGGGGCAGCTCCGCCTTTATATACAGCTCATCACTGGGGAAAAAGATCTTTGACCCATACTTTTTAAGACACTCCTTGCCGAAGTCCTCTACCATGCATACTGTGCTTCTCGCCCCGTCTCTGTCAAACGGCTTCAGGGGATAGAGCTTTTCCCGGTGGCAGGTAAGCCCCACGGGCACGACGGACACACTGGCAACCTGTGGATATAAAAGCGCCAAATCCCGCATTGTCCCGCGAAGTACGTCCCCGTCGTTTATTCCTGGGCAGCAAACAATCTGACAGTTCATAACAATCCCGGCCTCCGACAGCCTTTTCATCAGTTCATAGCCCCGGCCTCCGTTTTTATTTCCCAGCATCATTTTGCGGACGTCCGGGTCCGTTGCATGTACCGACACATTTATAGGGCTTATATGGAGTTTCATAATACGCTCAATTTCACGCTCTGACAGGTTTGTGAGCGTAATATAGTTTCCCTGGAGAAAACTCAGCCGCGCATCGTCGTCTTTAAAATACAGCGTCTCCCTCATGCCATCTGGCAGCTGGTCAACAAAGCAGAAAATACACCTGTTCGCGCAGCCCCGTGCCTTATCCATGAGGTAATTTTCAAACTCCAGTCCCAAGTCCCCGCCGTCGTCCTTTACAATCCTCACAAGCCTGACTTTTCCCTCCTTGCTCTCAAGCTGAAGGATAATTTCAGAATCATAGGAGTAAAATTTATAGTCCAGCACGTCGTGAATGACATGCCCGTTTATTCTCATCAGCCTGTCCCCGGAATAAATCTTTCTGCCGTCACAAGGACTGCCGGGTACAATTCTGGAAATTACTGAATTCATCTGACTACCTCTTTTAAAGACAAAAGGCGGGGAAACCCCCGCCTTTTCCAAATGCACGTTATAATACCCACCAGGGTATTATCTGTGTCCCCGTAAACCGGAGTACACAGAAATTAAACGCCCTGCCGCGCCTGCGGCAGACGGCGCCAATCATGCCGGTTAAACATGATTATGTGTTCTCACATTTAGAGAACCTCGCGTCCGTTGTACGTGCCGCAAGCCTTGCATGCTCTGTGCGGCAGACGTAATTCTCCACACTTGGGACAAGCCACAAGACCGGGAACAGCCAGCTTCCATGTTGAAGCGCGTCTCTTATCTCTTCTTGCCTTTGATACTTTCCCCTTAGGTACTGCCATAGTGACACCTCCCGTTCAGTCATTCTCCAGGAGCTGTCCTAAGACAGCCAGCCTGGGGTCAATTTCGGCCTTACAGTTACACGGGCCGTCGTTTAAGTCTGCGCCGCATTTGGGACACAGCCCCTTACAGTCCTCACTGCACAGAAATCTCTCCTCCGTGCCGAGAACAAATGCGTTTACAATGATTTCATCAACATCAGCAAGGTTGCCGTCAAGGTAAAACGTGTCAGCGCTATCCTCCTCGGTCTCCTCTTCCTTAATAACAGCGGAAACTTTGAGTTTTACAGGGTTTACCACCTCTTTCAGGCACCTGGCGCAGACACAAAGCGTGTCCACTGTAAGCTCGCCCTCAAGGTATAAAACACCTGCAATATTCCTGACGCTGCCAACTGCTCTTGCGCCTGACAGTATCTCTTTAACAGACCCGGTTTCAAGCCCGGAAAGGTCCGGAGAATAGTCAAACCTTACCTCTCCGCCGGGTATGTTTATAA
This sequence comes from Candidatus Alloscillospira gallinarum, assembly GCA_904420055.1. GTDB lineage: Bacteria > Bacillota > Clostridia > Oscillospirales > Oscillospiraceae > Alloscillospira > Alloscillospira gallinarum. The sequence goes on from CAJFTV010000024.1 coordinate 25,773, forward strand.
TCTCTCTTAAATCAAGCTGCATGATACACCTCGCACAGTTGCTATGACATTATAATTCATAACATTCCTGTTGTCAAATGTTTTTTTGATGATATAATATTTTGTATGATTATATATACTTTCCACGCATGCGGTCTGCAATGCGTGCCCCTTTTTCTTTGCAGCGCACTTTTTTAATGCTTTGCGCCGCTAAATAAACATCGCCACCACACATTTACAGTATACATTTTTGCCGCAGAAAAGCAAGCGGCACATACGGAGATAATTATGAAGGAATTTACCATAGGCAAAAATGACGCCGGTCAGCGTCTGGACAGGTTTGTAGGCAAAACCGTTCCGCTTCTCCCCGGCTCCCTCGCCCAGAAGTACATACGCATAAAGCGGATTAAGATAAACGGCAAAGGTGCAAAGAGAGATACAAAGCTCTCTCCCGGGGACATCGTCCAGATGTACATAAATGATGAGTTTTTCGACGCCCCCAGCGAGGACAACGCCTTTCTGCGCATAGCTTCTCCAAAGCTCGACATCGTGTACGAGGACGAAAATATAATGCTTTTAAACAAGCCTGCCGGGGTGCTTTGCCACTCTGACGGCTCCTGGTCCTATGACACGCTGATTGCCAGAGTTCAGGCATACCTGTATCAGGGTGGTCAGTGGCGTCCCAGAGATGAAAACGCTTTTGCCCCCGCCCTGTGCAACCGCATAGACAGGAACACCTCCGGCATTGTAATAGCGGCAAAAAACGCCGAGGCCCTTCGGATTATAAACGACAAGATAAAAAACCGGGAGATTGACAAATATTATCTGACTGTAGTGCATAATCCACCAAGAAAGCGTGAGGGCACAATTGAGAGCTATTTATTCAAAGATGCGGATAAAAATCAGGTATATGTGCGGCAAAAGCCCGGTCCCGGCTGCAAAACCGCCGTGACGCACTACCGCACACTCTATGAGAAGGACGGTCTTGCACTTTTGGAATGCCGTCTTGGAACGGGCCGCACACACCAGATAAGGGTTCAGCTTGCCAGCATAGGCTCTCCTCTTTTAGGTGACGGAAAATACGGCAGCGAGCGCAGAAACAGGGTATATAAAGAGAGTGGCCAGCTGCTCTGCTCCTACCGCATTGCCTTCAACTTTTTAACCGATGCCGGGTCACTTAACTACCTTGCCGGCCGGGATTTTAAAGTGGACAAAGTTGACTTTGCAGAAAAATATTTTCCAGGCTGTAAATTTTGATTGACATTTATTGATATAGAATGTATATTTATCTCGATTTGATTATGGAATGGGGGAGGATAAATGTCCAAAGAGTTGATTCGCCTATCCAATTGTACGATGGCGTTTGACGGTGAAATTGTTTTAGACAATATTAACATTTATTTTAATGACAAAGAGTTCCTCACACTGTTGGGGCCATCTGGCTGCGGCAAAACCACTATGCTGAGAATCATAGGCGGTTTCTTAAAGCCCACGTCCGGTGATGTTCTTTTTGACGGTGTGAGGATTAATGATGTCCCGCCACATAAACGGACGGTTAACACGGTTTTTCAGAAATATGCCCTTTTTCCGCATCTTAATGTCTTTGAGAACATAGCGTTTGGGCTGCGCATTGCCCGGCCAGACGGCAAAAAGATAAAGGAAGAGGAAATACGGGAGCGAGTTCTGGAAATGCTTGAGGTTGTCTCCTTAAAGGGCTTTGAAAAAAGGAGTGTCTCCTCACTCTCCGGCGGACAGCAACAGCGTGTTGCTATCGCCAGAGCACTTGTTAACCGCCCTAAAGTTTTGCTTTTGGACGAGCCCTTAGGCGCCCTTGACCTGCGGCTTCGTAAAGACATGCAGAACGAACTGAAGCGTATTCAGCAGGCGATGGACATCACTTTTATATATGTCACCCATGACCAGGAAGAGGCACTTACAATGTCCGACACCATTGTAGTCATGGACAAAGGCGTTATACAGCAAGTTGGTACACCTGAGCAGATTTACAATGAGCCCAAAAATGCCTTTGTGGCAGACTTTATCGGTGAAAGCAATATCGTTGACGGCAACATGATATGCGACGGCGAAGTGGAAATTTTCGGCAAACGGTTTAAATGTCTTGACGGCGGTTTTGAGCCCAACGAGCCTGTTGACGTCGTTATCCGCCCGGAGGACGTGGACATTGTCCCGTTAAAAGAGGGTATGCTCACGGGGCTTGTGACAAATATCACCTTTAAAGGTGTGCATTATGATATAATCGTCGATTTCAAGGGCTTTAAGTGGCTCATACAGACTACCGACTACTGCCCCATCGGCTCAAAAATAGGCATTAAAATTGACCCCGATGGAATTCATGTCATGAAAAAGAGTAAATACTCCGGCATGTTTGGCGATTACAGCTCCTACAGTGCCGAGTACGATGAGATAAGTGATGTGGACTATACTGCGGAGGATGAGCAGACGGAGGAAGAGTGGCATGAGGACTAAATTTCTCGCTGTTCCCTACGTGGTGTGGATGGCCATTTTTGTAGTGGCACCAATTATTTTAGTTGTAATCTATGCTTTTACTACAGCTGACGGGAGCTTCACCTTAGGCAACTTTTCAAACATGCTGGACTATCTGTCCGTATTTGGACGCAGCTTTTATCTCGCTTTTATCTCAACTGTAATATGTATACTCATCGGATATCCAATTGCATACATATTGTCAAAGCAGGGGGCAAGATTTCAGCGCGCTGTGATAATGCTCTTCATGCTCCCCATGTGGATGAACTTTCTTCTCCGCACATATTCCTGGATGTCAATTCTCGAAAACACAGGGCTTTTAAACAGATTTTTGAACTTTATCGGCCTTCCGTCCATAAGTATCATAAATACACAGGCGGCCGTTGTAATTGGTATGGTATACAACTTCCTGCCGTTTATGATTCTACCCATATACTCTGTAATTGTAAAGATTGACAGAAGCCTTATAGAGGCGGCCCAGGATTTGGGCGGAAACTCGGTCGCTGTATTCAGGCGTGTGCTGTTCCCTCTCAGCCTTCCAGGCATTATCTCCGGCATAACAATGGTATTCGTTCCGGCTGTGTCCACATTTGTCATATCACAGCTTTTAGGCGGCGGCAAACAGATGCTTTTGGGTGACTTAATCGAAATGCAGTTTTTGGGCTCCGCCTACAACCCTCACTTAGGTTCAGCAATTGCCCTTGTCATGATGATAGTGGTCACGATATTCATGTACATCATAAACAAGTTTGGTGACGGTGAAGAACAGGCGGTGATGTTATGAGGAAAAAAAGCTCAATAGGCGGAAAAATCTTTATGGCGCTTATTTTCCTGTTCCTATACGCCCCCATCTTTGTTTTAATCGTGTTTTCTTTTAACAAGGCAAAAAGCCGCACCCAGTGGACAGGCTTCACATTTGACTGGTATAAAGAGCTGTTCTCTGATTCCTCAATTATGAACGCCCTCTATACTACGCTGGCCGTATCCATAATCGCTGCATTGGTAGCGACTGTCGTCGGTACTATAACGGCCGTGGGCCTCAGCAAGATGAGCCGCCGCTGGCGCTCCCCCTTGCTCACTATAAACAACATTCCAGTCATGAACGCGGAAATTGTAACTGGCGTCTCACTGTGCCTGCTCTTTGTATTCCTGGGTTCATTTCTGAAATTTAATTTGGGCTTTGGCACTTTGCTTATCGCACACATAACTTTTGATATACCATACGTTATTTTATCCGTTATGCCAAAAATTCATCAAATGGACAATAACCTGATGGACGCAGCCCAAGACCTCGGCTGCACATGGTTCCAGGCATTCCGAAAGGTGATGATACCGGAAATCATGCCGGGTATCGTAAATGGCATGATAATAGCTTTTACCATGTCCATAGATGACTTTGTCATAAGTTACTTTACAGCAGGCTCTCGCGTTGAAACGCTTTCCATGCGCATATATTCCATGACCCGTAAGCAGATAAGTCCCAAGATAAACGCCATATCCACACTGCTTTTTGTGTCGGTGCTTGTGCTTCTTGTAATTATCAATGTGCGGCAATCGAGGCAGGAGGCAAAGGCAAAAGAGCTTGAACGTAAACTCGTAAATAAATAAAGGAGGAAGAAATGAAAAAAATTATTGCGGTAGTCCTTGTCCTGTCACTTCTGTGTCTCCCTACCCTCTCCGGGTGCGGAAGTTCATCTGGCTCTGCCGGAGAAGTAAACGTGTACAACTGGGGCGAGTATATTGACGAAAGCCTGTTTGAACTGTTTGAGGAGCAAACCGGAATCAAAGTCAACTATCAGACGTATCCCAACAACGAGTCCATGTATTCCACACTGAAAACCGGTGGCGCCAGCTACGACGTTATTTTCCCGTCTGATTACATGGTTTCCCGTCTGATTCAGGAGGATATGCTGGAAAAAATAAACTTTGACAATGTACCTAACTTTGAGCTTGTAGACGATGTATTCAAATCCCCCGATTATGACCCCACCTCTGAGTATTCTGTCCCCTATACCTGGGGCACCGTAGGACTTATCTACAACTCTGATATGATTGATGAGGAAATCACAAGCTGGAGCGCCCTGTTTAACCCCGATTACTCCGGGCAGATACTGATGTTCGATAACTCAAGGGATGCCTTTGGCATAGCTCTTAAATATCTCGGTTACTCTCAAAACACAACTGACGAGAACGAGCTTAACGAGGCATATGAGCTTTTGGAGTCTCAAAAGCCCATACTGCAGGCATACGTCATGGACCAGATATTCAGCAAGCTGGAGAGCGGCGAGGCTGCTATCGGCCCCTATTATGCCGGAGATTACCTCACTATGAAGGAGACAAATCCTGCGCTCAAGTTCGTCATTCCTGACGAGGGTTCAAACCTGTTCTACGATGCCATGTGTATACCAAAAGGCGCTGAGAACAAGGAAAACGCTGAAAAATTCATTAACTTTATGTGCTCTACTGAGGCGTGCATCGCAAACATGGACGTAACTGGATACGCCTCCGTAAACCGCGAAGCTTGGGAGGAATACTCCGCTGACCTGTCTGAAGAGGATAAAAACGTCATGTATCCTTCTGATGAGGTCATAGAACGCTGTGATGTATTTATAAACCTGCCTCAGGAAATTCTTGACAAATACGACGAGATGTGGATTTCTCTTAAATCTTCATAAGCTTAATATACTGTCTGCCTCCTTTATGGGAGGCAGATTTTTATTTACGAGCTTTTATAAATGCGTTATACTGTAAAAAAGGAGGCAAAAAAGTGACAAAAGAGACATATAAACTAATTGAAAGCTATATGAAGTCGTGTATGTCTGACAGCGCACATGATACCGAGCATATCTACCGCGTCCTGTATAACGCACTTAACATAGCAGGCAGTGAAAAAGACGTGGATTTTGACATTCTGATATGCGCTTGTCTGCTCCACGACATCGGGCGTCAGGATCAGTTTGAAAATCCCGCCCTCTGTCACGCACAGGTCGGCGGTGACAAGGCATACGACTTTCTTGTACAAAACGGATTCTCAACAGACTTTGCCCTTCGTGTCAAATCCTGTATAGTGACTCACCGTTTCAGGAAAAACAATCCACCGGAGAGTGTCGAGGCCAAAATTCTCTTTGACGCAGATAAACTGGACGTAACCGGGGCCCTCGGCATTGCCCGAACTCTTATATACAAAGGTCAAGTAGCTGAGCCTCTCTACACCATACTTCCAAACGGGCAAATTGACGACGGGCAAAGCTCTTCCCCGTCTTTTTTCAATGAGTACAGATATAAACTTGAAAAAATATATGGCACATTTTACACCTCATATGGTAAAAAGCTCGCAGAGGAACGCCGCAAACATGCGGAGCAGTTTTTTCTGGAGCTCAAAGCAGAAATAACGTGCTCGCGCACCGGCGGTCAAAAGCTGCTTGACAATGTGCTGAAATAAAAAACCCCGTCAGAGTCAAA
>CAJFTV010000025.1 GCA_904420055.1 Candidatus Alloscillospira gallinarum
AGGGGGAACAGTGTGAGTAAGCTGCTTGTATATTTAAAGGGGTACAGGGTGCAGGCTGTAATGGCGCCGCTGTTTAAAATGCTGGAGGCACTTTTTGAGCTTTTTGTCCCCCTTGTAATAGCCGGGATAATTGACACGGGTATAACCCGTAGTGACAGAACATATATAATGCAGATGAGCTTTCTGCTTGTGACGCTGGGAATTGTTGGGCTGATATCCTCTGTCACCGCCCAGTATTTTGCGGCAAAGGCGGCGGTGGGCTTTTCGGCGCAGCTCCGTCATGCGCTGATGGCACATATGCAGGGCCTGTCGTATACGGAAATTGACACTTTGGGCACGTCTGCCATGATAACGCGAATGACAAGTGATATTAACCAGCTTCAAAACGGAGTGAACATGACGTTGCGTCTTATACTGCGCTCTCCGTTTATTGTGCTGGGGGCTGCGGTTATGGCATTTACCATAGATGTGAAGTCGGCACTTGTGTTTGTGTGCGTCATACCTGTTTTGTCACTCGCCGTATGGCTTATCATGTCAAGGTCGATGCCGGTGTACAAAAAAGTTCAGGGAAGTCTTGACGGGGTTACCTCGGCCGCCAGGGAAAACCTTACCGGCGTCCGGGTAATAAGGGCTTTCTGCAAAGAGGAAGAGGAGCGGGAGCGCTTTGACAAAAAGACCGACCTTTTGACAAAATTTCAGCTTGTGGCGGGGCGTATATCCGCGCTTATGAACCCGGTTACATATCTCATAATTAACGCAGCCATAGTAGTTTTAATATACACAGGTGCGCTTCAGGTAAACTCCGGAGCTCTTACACAGGGACAGGTGATTGCGCTCTACAATTACATGTCGCAGATACTCATAGAGCTGATAAAATTTGCAAATCTCATGGTGACGATAACCCGTGCCGCCGCATGCGGCAACAGGGTGGCCGGAGTGTTCGACATAAAATCCAGCCAAAATAGCGGAGAAAAGACCGGGGAACGCTCCGGGGGAGATGTGGAATTTAAAGATGTCGGACTCAGATATAAAGGGGCAGGAGACAGCTCCCTTACTGGAATAAGCTTTTCTGTACGCGCCGGGGAGACCGTGGGGATTATAGGCCCTACGGGAGCGGGAAAATCCTCCATCGTTAACCTCATACCCAGGTTTTATGACGCCACCTCCGGGACGGTTCTTGTGGACGGCACAGATGTCAGAGAATACGATATAAATGCTCTCCGGAAAAAGTGCGGCGTAGTCCCGCAGAAGGCCGTGCTGTTTCGCGGGACCATACGGACAAATCTGCTCTGGGGAGATGAAAATGCCGCAGATGATGAGCTGTACGCAGCGCTTAAAGCGGCACAGGCGCTTGAAATTGCAGAGCAGAGCCTGGGGGGCCTCGACCGCAGGATAACCCAGGGGGGAGAAAATCTCTCCGGGGGCCAGCGGCAGCGTCTTACAATTGCAAGGGCTCTTGTGAGACGGCCGGAAATACTCATACTGGATGACAGCGCCTCCGCCCTTGACTTTGCCACAGACGCAAAGCTGCGCATTGCCCTGAGAGAGCTTGATTACCGGCCCACGGTGTTCATCGTGTCCCAGCGGGTGTCCTCGGTTATGTACGCCGACAGGATAATTGTCATAGAGGACGGCAGAATGGCGGGAATGGGCACACACGAAGAGCTTATGGAGAGCTGCGGCCTGTACAGAGAGATTGCAAGCTCACAGCTTAAGGAAGGGCGGTGACGCACATGAAGAGCAAAAACGGAAAAAAGAGCACCCTTTCCAAAATCCTTCACAGGCTCAGAGACTATAGGGGGAGGCTTCTTATCACCCTTTTTCTTTCCCTTGCCATTGTGTCACTGACGCTGTACGTGCCGATACTCTTAGGCGACGCGATTGACCTTATTGTGGAACCCGGCAATGTGGATTTTCGTGGTATACTGGATATTTTTGCAAGGATAGGAATAGCTGTACTTTTGACGTCGGTATTCCAATGGGTAATGAATGCGCTCAACAATCACATAGCCTTCAGCGTTACACGCGACATGAGAAAAGAGGCATTTGCAAAAATACAGGCCCTGCCCCTCGGGTATTTGGACCGGCACAGGACCGGTGACATAGTCAGCCGCATTATAACGGACGTGGACCAGTTCGCGGACGGACTGTTAATGGGATTTACACAGCTTTTTACCGGCGTGGTGACGATTTTAGGGACAATGGTGTTTATGCTGGTCATTAACTGGCACATCGCGCTTGTGGTGCTGCTTGTGACGCCTCTCTCTCTGTTTATAGCCAGGTTTATAGCCACGCATACGTTTAAGATGTTCCGCATGCAGTCGGAGATAAGGGGAGAACAGACGGCGGTTATTGACGAGTATATCGGCCAGCAGAAGGTCGTACAGGCCTTCTCCCATGAGGATAAGTCCTTAGATGAGTTTGACGAGGTAAATGACAGGCTTGAAAAGTGTTCCTTAAAGGCCATATTTTACTCCTCTCTGGTGGCGCCGACTACCCGCTTTGTGAATGCCCTTGTATATGCGGGGGTATGTATATTCGGAGCCATGAGCGTAATTGGCGGCGGACTGACGGTGGGAGTCTTATCGGTGTTTTTAAACTATGCAAACCAGTATACAAAGCCGTTTAACGAGATATCCGGAGTTGTGACGGAGCTGCAAAACGCCCTCGCCTGTGCCGGACGCGTGTTTGACCTTTTGGAGGAGCCGGACCAGAGCCCTGACCCCGCACTGCCGGAGCATATTGACAATGTACTGGGGAATGTGGAGATACGTGATCTCAGATTTTCATATGACATAGAAAAGCCGATTATAAAAGGTGTATCAATCTCCGCAAAAAAGGGGCAGCGCATAGCGATTGTGGGACCTACGGGCTGCGGAAAGACAACTATGATAAACCTGCTTATGAGGTTTTATGACCCGGATTCCGGCAGTATCACGGTGGACGGGGTAGAGACTAAGAACATGACCAGGCATGACCTGCGGCGCATGTTCGGAATGGTTCTTCAGGACACATGGCTGAAGTCCGGGACAATCAGGGAGAATATCACAATGGGAAAGCCGGACGCCACATACGAGGAGGTCGTAGCGGCGGCAAAGGCCTCCCATGCCCACAGCTTTATAAAAAAGCTGTCCGACGGGTATGACACGGTTATAGGCGAGGCGGGGGGACTGCTCTCCCAGGGGCAGAAGCAGCTGCTCTGCATAACAAGGCTCATGCTCTCGCTGCCGCCCATGCTCATACTTGATGAGGCCACGTCTTCAATTGACACGAGGACGGAGGCGGACGTGCAGAGTGCCTTTGCGGAGATGATGAAGGGACGCACAAGCTTTATTGTGGCACACCGCCTGTCTACCATTAAAGAGGCAGATGTGATTATAGTGATGAGAGCCGGAGAGGTAATAGAGACCGGCACGCATGAAGAGCTGCTTCAGAAGGGCGGGTTTTATTCGGAGCTTTACAACAGCCAGTTTGCACATTGACGACGGAAAAGAGTATAATACGGGAAACCTCCGGCAATAATCTGTATGCGGAAAAACTTATTGCGGGAGGTTTTTTTATATGCTCGTATCAGAAGTAATGAGCCGTCAGGTAATTTCAATGTCAACGGACGAGCCCTGCACAAGGGCGGCGCGCCTTATCTCCAGGTACAACATCGGCGCTGTGCCTGTGTGCGGGGAAAACGGAAGGCTCCGCGGGATTGTGACGGACCGGGATATCGTGCTCCGGTGTGTGGCCTCTGAGAACGACCCGGACTTAACTCCGGTAAAGGAGATAATGTCGCGGTGCGTTCTGAGCGTGAGCCCCGAAAGCAGTGTAACCGAGGCGGCAGATATAATGTCAAAGGGTCAGATACGCAGGCTGCCGGTAGTGTCAAAAGGGAAGCTCGTGGGGGTGATAAGCCTCTCGGATATCTCCCGCTGCCCGGAGTGCAGCAGCGCGGCGTCAGATGCATTTGCGAAGATATCCTCTAATGTACACAGACTGTAAAAGATGGTTGACAGGGCCGGTTTTTATGGTAAAATAATCGGTGGCGGCCGCTGTACGAGATTGCCTGTTTGGGGGCGCTTTTACGGCAACGGCCGCGTATAATGAGATATGAAAATGTTATGATAAAGTCAGTCGGCGTTTAAGCTTTACAGAGAGAGCGGGCAGGGTGGAAGCCGCTTAAGAATTGGCGCCGTCAGCCGCTTTTGAACAGCCCGGGAGGACCGGGACGTAAGTCCGCGTTAAGGACGCTCGAGATGCGCCGTGTTTCAGGGCGCAATTAGGGTGGTACCGTGGAGATTAAGCTCCGCCCCTATTTTATAGGGGCGGAGTTTTTGACTTTTCAAAAATGTGCACCGGGAAGTGGTGTACTGGCTTTCAAAGCGAGGTATCACAGCGGGGAGAACCGCAGAAGTATTCTATAATCTTACATTTGGAGGAGTACATACATGGAAAAATTCGGACTTAACCAGTTAAGGGAGATGTTCCTCTCATTTTTTGAGTCAAAGGGACATCTGCGCCTGCCAAGCTTTTCCCTCATACCGCAGAATGACCCGTCCCTTCTGCTCATAAACTCCGGTATGGCGCCGTTAAAGCCCTATTTTACCGGAGAGCAGGTGCCGCCCCGCCGCCGGGTGACGACGTGCCAGAAGTGCATAAGAACCGGCGATATTGAGAACATAGGAAAAACCGCCCGCCACGGCACGTATTTTGAGATGCTGGGTAACTTCTCTTTCGGCGACTATTTCAAGAAAGAGGCGATAGCCTGGAGCTGGGAGTTTCTCACCTCGCCGGACTGGGTGGGAATTGACCCTGACAGGCTGTACCCCTCTATATACCTTGACGACGACGAGGCGTTTGAAATCTGGAACAAGGATATAGGCATACCGGAGGAGCGCATTTTCCGCTTCGGCAAGGAGGACAACTTCTGGGAACACGGAGCCGGTCCCTGCGGCCCCTGCTCAGAGATATATTATGACCGGGGCGAGGAGTACGGCTGCGGAAAGCCGGGCTGCACCGTAGGCTGTGACTGCGACAGATACATGGAGGTCTGGAACAACGTTTTCTCACAGTTTAACAACGACGGCGAGGGACACTATACGGAGCTTGCCCAGAAGAACATAGACACCGGCATGGGCCTTGAGCGCCTTGCCTGCGTGTGCCAGGGGGTGGACAGCCTCTTTGACGTGGACACCGTGATGAACATCACAAATAAGGTTTCCGAGATAACCGGCGCGCGGTATGGCCAGAGCCATGAGAAGGACGTGTCTCTTCGGGTTATAACGGACCATATCCGCTCAGCGACCATGATGATATGCGACGGCGTGCTCCCGTCAAACGAGGGACGCGGCTATGTCCTGCGGCGCCTTTTGCGGCGTGCTGCCCGCCACGGGAAAATGCTCGGTGTAAATGACCCGTTTCTGTATGAGGTCTGCGACACCGTAATCCACGAAAACCGCGGTGCATATCCCGACCTTGTGGAAAAGCAGGATTATATCACTAAGGTGATACGCACAGAAGAGGAAAACTTTGCAAAGACAATAGACGGCGGACTTGCAATTTTAAACGGGCTTATGGAGCAGCACGTGGAAAAGGGAGAAAAGCTGTTTTCCGGCGCCGACACATTTAGACTCTATGACACATATGGTTTCCCTGTTGACCTGACAAAGGAGATAGTTGCAGAGCGGGGAATGACAATTGACATGGAGGAGTTTGAAAAGCTCATGGAGGAGCAGCGGCAGCGTGCCCGTGCCGCCCGCGCCGCAATGGGAGACCTGGCCTGGGCAGGACTTGACCTTGGCCTTGACCCCACTCCCACGGACTTCACCGGATACGACCGGCTGGAGGACAGCGGCAGTGTACTTGCAATTGTTTCTGACGGGGAGATCTGCTCCGTCCTCCGTGAGGGAGAAGAGGGGATTCTCGTCCTTGACAGGACGCCGTTTTACGCCGAGATGGGCGGCCAGATTGCCGACACCGGCAGCATAACCTGCCCTGACGGAGTGTTTGCAGTGCACAACGTACAAAAGGACAAGGGCGGGAAATTCCTCCACTCCGGAATGATGATTTCAGGACGGATTGAGGTTGGCGACAATGTGGAGACAGCGGTAGATGCTCCGCGCCGCCACGCAATAATGCGCGCCCACTCTGCCACTCACCTGTTGCAGAAGGCGCTGAAAGAGGTCCTGGGTGACCATGTGCATCAGGCTGGGTCTCTTGTGGAGCCCGACAGGCTGAGATTTGACTTCACCCATTTTGCCCCGGTGACTCCTGAGGAACTTCTTGAAATTCAGGAGAAGGTAAACGACGCAATTTTGACCGGTTACAACATAAGCATTGAGGAGATGCCTATTGACGAGGCGAAGAAGATGGGTGCCACAGCTCTTTTCGGTGAGAAGTATGGAAATATCGTAAGGGTTGTAAACATGGGGGACTACTCTGTAGAGCTCTGCGGCGGAACGCATCTTGATAACTCCGCCAAAGTAGGTTCTTTCCGCATAATAAGTGAGTTTTCCGTGGCCTCCGGCGTGCGCAGAATTGAAGCTCTCACCGGCAAGGCGACTATTGAGTTTATGATGGCCAATCAGGAGCGGCTAATGCACCTGGCCGCCGCGCTAAAGGTCAACAACATGGCAGAGCTGGAGCCGAAAATGCAGAGCTTTTTGAGTGAAATGCAGGATATGAGGCACATGATTGAGGCTTTCCGGGCCAAAGAGGCGGTTTCTGAGGCGGAGCATTTCCTGTTCGGCGCAAAGACGGTAAAGGGCCTCAAGGTGATAACTGCGTCAATGGCAGACGCAACTGCCGACCGGCTGAGAAAGATGGGCGACTTTTTGCGCGACAAGGACAGCACTGTTGTGGCGGTAATTGCCTCAGTTGCAGGTGAGAAGATAACCTTTTTTGCCGCCTGCGGAAAAGAAGCGGTGGCTGCCGGAGTCAAAGCGGGAGACATTATAAAGCACGTGACGAAAATTTGCGGCGGCTCAGGCGGCGGCAAGCCGGATTCTGCAATGGGCGGCGGTAAAGACATTCTGAAGCTGGACGACGCCCTCGCCTCTGTTGACGACTTTATTTCAGAAAGAGTAAAATAATTGTGAAAGGAAGCGGAATTTGTGGCTGACTGTATTTTTTGCAGGATAATCGCCGGGGAAATCCCGTCGAACAAGGTATATGAAAATGAGTATGTGTATGCGTTCAGGGATATAAATCCCCAGGCGCCTGTGCATATCCTGGTTATTCCAAAAGAGCACATCGCGTCTGTGGGGGAGATAACCCCGGAAAATTCTGTGCTTGCCGCAAAGTGCATGGAGGCAGTTGCGGAAATTGCCCGGCAGGAAAACCTGGAGGGGGGCTTCCGTGTTATTTCAAACTGCGGCAAAGACGCGGGCCAGACTGTGCCGCACCTGCATTTTCACATACTTGCCGGGAAAAGCATGGGAGAAAAGCTTTTGTAACCAAATACCCCATTATTTGAGGTGCAGTAAACTGGCAATATAAAACGGAGTGTTTAAGCTAACACTCCGTTTTTTGTATTCAGTATGCTATTCACCAAAAAATTCTGTAAAATCCAAGGGAAGGTCCAATCCGAGCTGACGGTGCAGACCATAATTGGACTCGTCTGAGTCCACCACAAGAACTTCCTTGCCTGTGCTTGCCAGCGCAAGGGAAAGAAGGACCACTGTGGTGCTTTTACCGCAGATTGCAATTTTCATTTTGATACCTCCATAAAAATCAGTTTCCTTTCAGACATGGGATACCCGGGTTATGCAGTGTGCTGGGTTCTCCGGCCTGAAAGACAAAACCGCAGTTATCACATACGCTGTTTACGGCGTATTTTCCGTCCTTATCAAATATTTCCACGGGCTTACCACAATGGGGACAGGGAACCTCGGCTATGGTTATGGCATTTCTTGCGTCCATGCACGCAGACATATTCTTCACTTCCTCACAGATTAAGGTTCGCCATTACTTTTTCAAATGCAGCGCTGACAGGAGAATTCCAGGGCAGGTTTGCTATGGGTTTTCCGTCGCAGTCAAAACGGTAAACCATATCGTCCTGAGGTATAATTCCAATTAAATTGAGCCCCTGAAGTTCTATCTCTTCCCGCGTTCCCGGGTCAAGCCTGCCGTCTGGAACGCGGTTGACAACAAGCCCGGTCTGGGCCGGTTTTAAATTCAGAGAGTTCATAAGTTTTGCAATCCTGCCGGCGGCCTGTATTCCGCGTCTGGAACAGTCACTGACTAAAATGGCAATGTCCATAGCTGGAAGCAGGCCGCGGCTTATATGCTCCATTCCCGCCTCGTTATCCACAACGATGTATGGATAGCGGCTCTCCAGACGCTGTATTTGTGTCTGCACAAGGCCATTGACAAAGCAGTAGCAGCCCTGCCCCTCGGTCCTGCCCATGACCATCAGATCAAAATCGTCATCTTCTGTTATAGCCCCCATGAGGCGCATTTGCAGATAATCGGCTTTTGTAACCCCGGCAGGAAGACTTGACACGGCATCTGTCCCGGCGCGTTCGATTTCTTCACGGATTTCTCCCATCGTCTGCCCTATCTCCACTCCCAGAACTTCGTTGAGATTGGAGTTTGCGTCAGCATCTACTGCCAAAACAGGGGACTTTCCTGTTTTGCACAGGTATTTTATGAGCAGGCCGCACAGCGTGGTTTTTCCAACTCCGCCTTTGCCGGCTACAGCTATAATTTTTCCCACTGATATTACCTCCTGTACACAATGAATGTTTATGAACAATGTGTTGATTTTTGCTCACATGCACATTATAATTTGATTTGCAGCTATTACAATCGTCATTTTATTGAGTTTGTTTACTAAATAAACACATTGAAAAATCTGTTCAAAATTTCGGGAGGAGATACGCGTGGAAAAGAGAGGGCTGGAGCAGAAACAGGACAGGCGCACAAGATATACTAAAGGTGTAATTAAAGAGTCATTTATGAAGCTTTTGCAGCAGAAGCCGTTTGCCAAAATCACGGTTACGGAGATATGCAGGCTTTCGGATATCAACAGAGGGACATTTTATCTCCATTATTATGATGTCTATGACGTGCTGGATGACCTGATTTATGATATGTTTCAGGACACCTCCGGAATAATTGACCATGTGCTGTGTCCGCAGCGTTCAGCCTGCGCCTACCCGCTGTGTGAGAAGATACAGGGCAGCTCACAGTATCATGCGCTTATAATGGACGATATTGCATCTGCGCGGTTCCTTGAAAAACTGTCTGATTTTGCAAAAGAGGGATTTGTGACTTTTTTAATGCAAAACAGCCGTCTCACATTTGAAGAAGCGGAGGCGGTTTTTTGCTTTCAGATTAACGGATGTCTGACGATAAACAAGCTTATGATAAAAAATCACTGTACTGACTGGCATAAGGTGCAGACGGTGATTGATGAGTATATAAGAGCGGGACTGAAAACGCACATAAATATACAGGAGCATTAGCCGCGGCAACAGTTATATAAGTTGGTCTGGCACGAATGAAAGCAATATTGGAATAAATAGGAAATACTTTTGCTGGTTTATTGTATGGAGGACAGATTTTGTCGGTCCAATTGCAAATCACACATTTGTTTAATCTGTCATTTTTTGTCTTTTAAGTAATTACAATTGGGAATTTCAGTTGATAATTTCTGACGATATGATACAATAAAACGGAAATGACAATTTACAGGAGGTAGCATACTTTATGAAATCTGTAACAGTTGTGAAAGTCGGCAGCCTGCGCGACCCTGACCCGGAAAAACGGGGAAAGGTGGCGGTGACGGATATACCGGAGCAGCCTCTGGGAGACGAGGACGTGCGCATAAAGGTTGCATACTGCGCTATATGCGGCTCTGACCCCCATCTTGTGGAGAACATATTCGGCTGGGAGCCCCCCTATGGAATGGGACATGAGCTCTCCGGCGTTATTGTAGAGGTGGGACCCAAGGCCACAAAGAAGGGACTTAAGGTTGGCGACAGAGTGGCGGGCAATTTCCTGCACTTCTGCGGCACCTGCTACTACTGCCAGAACGGCCAGCAGCAGTTCTGCGAGCACGCGGACGAGTCCAATAACCCCGGCATGAGCGAGACAATCGTGTGGCACGAGTCACAGGTGTACAAGCTCCCCGACAACGTGAGCCTGAAGCAGGGCTGTCTTTTAGAGCCCATTTCCATCGCCGTGCGCCTCATGGACAAGATAGACATGAAGATAGGCATGCGCGTTGCCATCTGCGGCGGCGGACCAATCGGCCTTTTGGCTCTCCAGGCCATACATATGTACGGCGCGGCGTCGGTTACGCTTATTGAGCCGATTGCGGACCGCCGTGACCTTGCCATGAAATTCGGCGCGACGAATGTCATTGACCCCATGGTTGAGGACGTTGTAAAGCGTGGACTTGAGCTCACAGGCGGCCTTGGCTACGATGTTGTCATCGACTGCTCCGGAAGCCCGAAGGCTGCGTATCCCCTGCCGCAGATTACGGCAAAGGGCGGCAAGCTCATCTATGCGGCCATGTACCCCAATGACTGGGAGATGCCTTTAAACCTCTATAAGTACTGCTATTACAATGAGCTCACAATTACGGGTCTCTACGTTGCGCCTTACGCATACCCAAGAGCGGCTCAGATTATGAACAGGTTTGACCTGGACGCTTTTACCTCAAAGGTGTTCGATATAGACGACGCTGAGGCCGCTTTTGAGGCTCAGATTTCCGGCAAGTACCCCAAAATTCTCATTCGCTGCAATGAGATACCCGGAGAATAATTTTTAAGGAGTGTGTTACAGTGAATCTCAAACCAATTGACATGGACACAGTGCACAAGCTTGAGGAAAAGTGCTATAAAATACGCCACGACCTTTTAACGCTTGTATACAATATAGGCCTTGGCCATTTGGGCGGCGAGCTCTCAATGGTTGAGGTGGCAGTTGCCATGTACTACAGATATATGAATTTTGACGTGCTTGACCCGCACAAGCCGGACCGCGACCGCTTTGTCCTCAGTAAGGGACACTGCAGCGAGACACTTTATTCAATCTTCTCCGACCTTGGCGCATACACTATGGAGTACATGATTGAGAACTTCGAGTGCCTTGACAAGTCCAAATTCGGAATGCATACCAACAGAAAGTACTGCCCCCAGATTGAGGCGTCTGCCGGTTCTCTGGGACATGGCCTTCCCATCTCCGTGGGTATGGCTCTCGCCGGAAGAAAGCAGAAGGCAAACTGGCGCGTCACGGTTATGACCGGAGACGGCGAGCTGGAGGAGGGCTCCAACTGGGAGGCGATTATGTGCGCCGGGCACTACCAGCTTGGAAACCTCATGCTCATAGTGGACAAGAACTCCCTTCAGATGACCGGGCCCACGGCCACTGTCATGAACATTGACCCCTTGGATAAGAAGCTGGAGGCCTTTGGCTGGGACGTCCGTGTGATTGAGGACGGCAACGACATGCTTCAAGTTTGCCAGTGCCTTGACAATGTGCCGGCGGCGGACAGCCAGACAAGGAGAAAGCCAATTGCCATTATTTCCCAGACTGAGAAGGGCCACGACGTCGATTTCATGGCCGGAAACGTGAAATGGCACGGCGGCGGAATTGCAAAGGCGCAGTATGACGAGGCAATTGCTTCCCTTGATAAAAACTGGAAGGAGAGAAAAAGCAAATGGCAGTAAATACCACATTCGATTTTGACCAGATGCTGTCAAACGCAAAAGAGGCCTACGGCGAAGAGCTCATGCGCATGGCGGACGAAGGTCTCGACTTTGTTTTCACATATTCTGATAACGTTGCCCCCTCATCTTCAGCGGGCAAGCTTGTTGCAAAGTATCCGGACAGGTGCTTTAACTTCGGAATTGCGGAGCCAAACCAGGTGGGCGCGGCCTGCGGCCTTGCCCTCTCCGGAGAGGTGGTATATGCCCAGGTTATGGGCCCCTTCCTCTCCCTGAGAAGTGCAGACCAGATTCACACGGATATCGCCTACAACGATGTAAATGTCCGCCTCATCGGCACCCACGCGGGCGTGACAGCCGGCGGCGGCCCAACTCATAACTGCATTGCCGACCTTGCCCTTTACAGGGCGATACCAAATCTCACGGTAGTTGTCCCGGCGGACGCAGGACAGTGCTGCAAGGCAATCCGCCAGTCCCTCACGTATCAGGGACCCATGGTAATCAGAATTGACAGGGCGGGTTCCCCTGCCGTCTATGCCGACAACGACTATGAGTTTGAGTTTGGCAAGGCAATAGAGACCCTGCCCGGCACAGATGTGACAATCATCTCCGCCGGCTCCCCGGTTTACTGGTCCATGATGGGCGCAAAGAAGCTGAAAGAGGAGTACGGCATAAGCGCACGTGTTATCGACATGCACACCGTTAAGCCTCTTGACACCGAAATGGTGTTAAAGTGCGCAAGGGAAACCGGAAATGTTGTCACAGTTGAGGAGCACTCCATTAACGGCGGACTGGGCTCAGCCGTGGCGGAGGTTCTTATGGAGAACGGATTTGGCGGCAAGTTTAAGCGCATCGGATTGCCTGACGAGTTTGCGGTTCTCGGTGACACAGACGAGATTTACAAGTATTACGGACTGGACCCCGACGGAATAGCAAAGACGGTAGCTGAGCTTTTAAAATAAGGAGGTAACGCCTGTGGATATGATAGAGAGCGTAAAGAGCTTTTCAATGGACAGATACAGTCTCAAGGGAAAGGTTGCCATCGTGACCGGCGGAAACCAGAACCTTGGAATGGGATATGCGGTGGCGTTTGCCAAGGCGGGGGCGGACCTGTTTATACCCCACTTTACCGACGACACCGACACGGTGCGCGGGCTCATAGAGGCTGAGGGACGCCGCGTGGCCTTTATAAAGGGCGACATGACAAAGCGCGAGCACTTAGACGAGATTGTAAAGGCATGCCTTGACGAGTACGGCAGAATTGACATTCTTGTAAACAACTCCGGAACAAACTGCTTCGCAGATTTCAGAGAATTTCCAGATTCTGAGTGGAAGCGGGTTATTGACCTCAACATGAACGCGGTTTATTACCTTGGCCATGAGGTGGCAAAGGTGATGATAAAGCAGGGAACCGGCGGCAAGATAATAAATATCGGCTCCGCCCTCTCCTACACTGCCGACGCACACTGCCCGGCATATGTCACCGCAAAGCACGGAGTTGCGGGAATAACAAGGTCATTTGCAAATGAACTTGGCAAGTACAATATACAGTGCAACGTCATCTGCCCGGGCTTCCTTGCAACCTCTGTCAACAGCGATGTCAGCGACAACAAGGAGTACTATGACAAGATAACCTCACGCATACCACAGGGGCGCTGGGGCAACCTTGACGACCTCATGGGGGCCATGGTGTTTCTTGCGTCTCCCGCGTCAAACTACATTAACGGCGCAGACCTTAAAATTGACGGCGGATTTTCCACCACATTGTAAAATAGCGTAATTTTAGTGAAATCAGCGGCGGATTTATATCCGCCGCTGATTTTTTGTGAAAACACGTAATATCTGTAAACCAGAAGAAAAGTTCTTGTATGGATATTGTTTTTGGCAAATGTGGGAGGCATTAAGAGGATTATGTTTTGGGACAAGCGCAAAAACGGCACAGAGTGTATTCTGTGCATGGAGTGTGTAAAAAACTGTCCGGCAGACGCGCTGTAGGTGCTGAAGCTGCTTGCTGGCATTTTATCTGTTTTTGATTGACGTGCGTCATATTTTATCCCATGCCGCAGTATAGTTTAGCGGGAGGGATATTTTGATGAAATCAATAATAGGAAAAATTACGGCAAGAATGCGCCGTCGGCATATGGCTCTGATTGCACTGCTTTTGGCCGCCGCGGCTATATTTTATGTGGTGAACAGCCCCGCTGTGGTAGGCGCTGCGGCAGTTACAAGGCAGCTTCCGATTTACTGCGTCCAGAGGGACAACAAGGCGGTATCTCTGTCATTTGACGCGGCGTGGGGAAATGAGGACACTCAGCAGCTTATCGACATTTTGGGAAAGTACAATGTCAAGGCCACTTTCTTTGTGGTTGGGGACTGGGTGGAGAAGTATCCCGAGTCGGTCAAAGCCCTTTCCGACGCGGGGCATGAGATAATGAACCACTCAGACGACCACGCGCATTTTAATCAGCTCTCACACGACGAGATAGTTGCAAATATAACTGCCTGCAATGAAAAGATTGCGGAGATAACAGGGGTTACGCCAACGCTGTTC
>CAJFTV010000026.1 GCA_904420055.1 Candidatus Alloscillospira gallinarum
CTGCCTGACGCAATTCTCAACGGCCACTATGAGTGGTACGGCGAGGGCTTCTGCGGCGGCGGTATTGACCTTGAGTTCACACGTCATGTATACCCTGCTCCCGGCTACAACAAGGTGCACTGCTTCTGGCGTTACGGCGGTTCATTCTTTGGAACAATGCTTGACACCAACAAGTGGGCAAAAATGTACAAGAGCCCAGAGCTTGAGTTTGTTATCAACCAGGATATCTACATGACTCCCGAGACCCGTTATGCAGACGTTATTCTCCCCGCCTGCTCAAACCTTGAGCGTATCGACATCGGTGAGGTCGGTAACTCCGGTAACGGTGGTTACTGCTCACACTCACAGACAGGTAACTCCTGGCAGGTAATTGTATACCAGGACAAGGCGATTGAGCCCATGTGGGATTCCCGCAGCGACTTCTGGATATTCTCTCAGGTCGCGGCCAGACTTGGCTGGGGCGAAGAGTTTACAGAGGGCAGGAACGAGGAAGAGTGGGCAAAGCGCTTCTGGCAGTTCAGCGACCTTCCGAAGCATATCAGCTGGGAGGACTTCAAGAAGAAGGGCTATTATATCCCGCCAGTATCCTACAAAGAGGAGTACAAGGATCCGAAGACCGGCCTCTACGAGAACTGGGATCGTTATCCTGGCTTCCAGTGGTTTGCCGAAAACCGTCCCTGCGACACAATGAACCACAAGGTGTTCCAGGAAGAGGGGCTTCTCGGTACATTCTCCGGAAAATTTGAGTTTGTTTCAGAGTCCCTGCTCTACTGGGCTCCTGACGACGAGGCGCGCCGTCCAATTCCTCAGTATCAGGATTCATGGGAGGGCCACAAGAGCCTCACTGCGGACAGATATCCGTATGGCCTCATCTCTCCACATCCGCGTTTCGACTACCACACCCACTATCAGCAGCACGCAAAATGGCTGTGGGAGATTCCGAAAAACCGCGTAATCATAAACGGCAACCCGTATCTTGTATGCCATATCAATCACAAGGTTGCAGAACAGAAAGGCATTAAGGACGGCGATGTTGTCCGTGTGTTCAACGACCGCGGAAGCGTTCTGCTTGTTGCCCGCGTAACTTACCGCTTGAACCCGCAGACAATCCATGCATATACTTCTTCCGGTATTTACAACCCTGTAAATTACGGCGAGTGCATGAGCTGTGACAAGGGCGGAAGCATTAACCTTCTCACCCCGGGCCGTCTCATCGGCGACTATGTACCGGCTATGTCACCATACAACTGCAATATTGACATTGAGAAGGCAGAACCGGATCAGAATTATGGTCAGGGATTTGAGCATATCCTCGACGCCGTAGACAAGCAGCAGCTTGAGACTGAGCGCCCACTGCGCACATCTGCTGAGGCTGACCTGCTTTTCGGCGAGAAAGAGCAGCAGAAGGAGGCGGTCTGAGATGATGAAAAAACCTATGAAAAAGCCCGGCATCGCAATTAACTCCGCCAGATGTATGGCGTGCTACGCCTGCTTTATGGCTTGCAAAGACGAGCATTGCGGTTGGGATACAAACCTGTCAAAATCACAGCCTGAACTCGGACAGTACTGGATGAATATAGTAGAGTGGGAGCGCGGCGATTCCGAGCGCCGTATAAAAACCGCAACGGTTCCTACTCCCTGCTCTCACTGCGATAACCCCGCCTGTATGGCAGCCGCCAAGGACGGAGCAGTATACAAGAGACCCGACGGCATCGTTATCATTGACCCTGAAAAGTCAAAGGGTCAGAAGCAGATTGTTGAGGCCTGCCCTGTAGGCGCAGTGTTCTGGAACGAAGAGGAACAGATTCCCCAGAAGTGCACAATGTGTGCAGAGCTTCTGGACGACCCCGACTATCCGGGATATGAGCCCAGATGTGTTGAGGCATGCCCGAACCAGGCTCTTGTATTCGGCGACCTGGGTGACCCAGACAGTGAGATAAACAAGCTGATTGCCGCAAACAAGGTTACCCAGCTTGAGTGTCTCGGCGACATGACCGGAAGCGTTGTACATCTCAATATCCCCACAGCATTCCTGGCTGGTACAGTTGCGTACCCCGAGGAGCTGGAGGAAGTTATGATTGGAGCTAATGTAAAAATTACCTCCGAGAATGGAGAAGTCCTTGAGATGAAGACAAACTGGGCCGGCGATTATGAGTTTGAAAATCTTCCCAGAGATACAAAATTCACTGTGGAGATAACAATGGACGGCTTCAAGCCTGTCACCATTGAGACCGCAACAGGTGTCGGAACTCACGCTGACCACTACGTTGGCATTACCTATATGGAGCCTGTACAGGCATAACATTCGCGCAATATAAAAATCCCCCTATATGACGGATACCGTCATATAGGGGGATTTTAGCTGCAGCAAAACTACATTTTTGAGCCCATATTGCTGAATGCCATAGCCAGGCTGTCCACTCCCAGCAGAATAAGATATATGCTGACTATATAACTTACCGACAGCATGGAAAACAGAGGATTGATTATCATTATAAATCCCAGCACGACCCCTATAATATTTACCACCATGGTAAAGTAATACATTCCGTTTCCCGCAGTTATGCGTATGGTGTTAAGTTGGGAAAGACGGGAAATACAGTGGGCAATAAACCATATTGGGAAAAGCAGTGACAGTACCCACTTCCCCGCGTTTGGATAAACCAGCAGCATTATGGCCGTCATTACACTCAAAATACCTGATATAAGCGATACCATAGGTCCAAAACCTGTATAACGCTCAACTCTCACATATAACACTATGTCGGCAATTCCCATAATAAGAGCCACAATACCGTATACAACTACAAGCCCTGTAAGTGCTACCCCAGGTTTTACGATGGTAAAGACACCCAACAAAATAAGGAGAATGCCTATAATCAGTTCAAGCCAGCCAAAGCTGGAACGACTTTTCATTTCTCTTCCCCTCCTGCCTCTAAAATCCTCATAAATTCGTCTCCTGTTATCGTCTCTTTTTCATACAGGTAACGCGCAAGCTCGTCCAGTTTGCCGCGGTTTTCTGTCAGGATTTTCTTTGCCTTCTCGTGCTGAGTCTTAACCAGTTCCACTACCCTGCGGTCAATGTCCTTTTGCGTGTCTGGAGAGCAGGCCAGCGAGGTGTCTCCGCCGAGATACTGGTTATTTACCGTCTCCATTGCCACCATATCAAACTCTTCGCTCATGCCGTACCTGGTAATCATCGCGCGGGCCAGCTTTGTGGCCTGTTCAATGTCGTTTGAAGCTCCGGTTGTAATCTCATTAAAGGCCACTTCTTCCGCCGCACGGCCACCCGTAAACGTTGCAATTTTGTCCTCTATCTCCTGCTTGGTCAGAAGGTATTTGTCCCCGGTCTCCACCTGCATCGTGTATCCCAGCGCTCCGGAAGTACGTGGGATAATTGTGATTTTCTGTACCGGTGCGGAATGCGTCTGCATTGCCGCAACAAGTGCGTGTCCAATCTCATGATACGACACCACAAGCCGCTCTTTATCAGAGAGTACAGCGTTTTTCTTCTGGTAGCCGGCTATTACGACCTCAATGCTCTCCTCCAAATCCGCCTGGGTAACTACGGTGCGCCCGTTCCTCACCGCCCGCAGTGCCGCCTCATTTATGATGTTTGCAAGCTCTGCTCCGGAGGCGCCGGAGGCCATACGGGCAATAGTATGGAAATCCACGTCCTGCCCCACATTTATCTTCTTGGCATGAACTTTTAAAATTGCCTCACGCCCCGCAAGGTCCGGCAGTTCCACAGGGACACGCCTGTCAAATCTGCCCGGACGGGTAAGTGCAGGGTCAAGGGATTCGGGCCGGTTTGTCGCCGCCAGAATTATGACACCGTTGTTTCCCTCAAAGCCGTCCATCTCGGTAAGGAGTTGGTTCAGCGTCTGTTCACGCTCATCGTTTCCGCCAATACCTCCGGAATTTCTCTTCTGTCCAATGGCGTCAATTTCGTCTATAAATACAATACACGGCGCCTTTTCCTTTGCCTGTTTAAAAAGGTCACGCACCTTTGAGGCGCCCATACCTACAAACATCTCTACAAATTCAGAGCCTGATATGGAGAAAAACGGCACATTTGCCTCGCCTGCCACCGCTTTTGCCAGCATGGTTTTACCAGTACCCGGCGGGCCTACAAGCAGTACTCCTTTGGGCATGGAGGCGCCTGCTTCGTTATACTTTGCCGGGTTGTGAAGATAGTCCACAATCTCAGCCAGGCTTTCTTTTGCCTCGTCCTCGCCGGCAACATCGCTGAAGCGAATTCCCTGGGTCGACTGTACATATACCTTTGCATTGCTCTTTCCCATGCCGAATGCCATGGAATTTTTGCCCCCCGCCTGTTCCATGAGTTTACGGCTCATGTACTGGCCAATTCCAATAAATATAAGCAGGGGCAGTACAAATGTCAACAGTAAGCTCAAAAACGGAGACATGGTTTCTTCAATTTCCTTGGCAAACTCCGCACCCGAATCGTGAAGCCGCTCTGTCAGCGTTGGGTCGTTCATGACACCAGTTTTATATATGGTATCACTGCCTTTTTCGGTAAATAGTATTTGATTATCCTCTACCTCTACCTGGTCAATGCTTTTATCATCAATCTTATCCATGAAGGTGCCGTAGTCAACCTCTACCACCTGTCCACTGGAGAGCATCGGCGCCACAATCAGATTAAACAGCAAAATAACCAGCAGTGCTATGCCGTAATAATATATAAGCGGTTTTTTAGGTGATTTTACTTCTTTCATTTAGGGCTCCCTTCTTCCTGTTCCATTTGGGCTTCAATCGCCTTCATC
>CAJFTV010000027.1 GCA_904420055.1 Candidatus Alloscillospira gallinarum
GGTGAAAACTCCGCTTATGCTCATAAAAAGTCTTTGTTTTGCTATTTTTTGGAAAAGGCATCTATGGAAAATCACTTTGGATTTTGTGCTCTAAAAAGCCCGCAAACCCGCATGAATACTGACAAAAATGGGGTAGACATCTAAAGTGTCTACCCCAGATGGTGGAGGAGGGTGGATTCGAACCACCGAAGTCATCGACAACAGATTTACAGTCTGCCCCCTTTGGCCACTCGGGAACTCCTCCATATTAAATTATACCAAATACTTTGGAGCTGGTGGACGGACTCGAACCCCCGACCTGCTGATTACAAATCAGCTGCTCTACCAACTGAGCTACACCAGCACACCAAACATTCAGCTTGATTACTATATCAAAACTGACACGTTTTGTCAACACATTTTTGCTCTATTTTAAAAAATGAGAGAGAAGATACACGCTGTATCGCCGCAAAAGCCGTATTTTTTCTGAAAAGAAAAGAGTGAGAGGTGTTCATCTTTAAAAAGACCGATTTTGCTGACATTGTTAAAGGTCATAGCTGGGTCTTACAGGCCGTAGGCGACAAGTGTATCAGCTCTTCCTCCGCCTGTTCCAGATGACAAGGCCGCCGATCAGAAATGCCGCCGGCACAATGCCGACAAAAAATACACTCCACAGCGTTGTGTCTGTAAAGGCGTTGTACTGGATGACTGTATTTTTGGCGGGTATGGCGAATGCGTCCATATCGCTGAAGTTTGCGTTTACAGCGTTCATAAATATGCCGGCGTTTGAAATGCCGGAGTAAGTGGATAACACCTGGTCTGCCACAAAATACTGGGAGGAAAACACTGTCAGACGGGTTTCCTTTTCCTCGTCAAGCTCTTCTGTGGCGGTTATGCCGACATAATACTGCCCCTGTTCACGGTTGTTTTCATCAATATAGTTTACTCCGCTTTGAGACGTGGCGAGAAACGGCGTTGCAATAGAGTTTGCCCGGTCAGGTGACGTGAGTGTCATGGGACGGGCATAGAGCACCATGGCGTTGGAAGATATGTCGTAAATTACGTCGGAATCCGTATTCATGACAGGGGCGATACAGTAATATCCATAAGAGTTAAAGTAGTTGGAATAGTAATTTGAAAGATCCGCCAGCATGCCGGACTCCATCTGTATGCCGTATGTTTGCAGAAGTGAGGAGAAGTTTGAAAGCTCCGGCACATCGAGTACCAGCATCATCTTTCCGCCGTCACTCAGCCATCGGGAGAGCGTGTCATATTCGTCGGCGGACATGTCATTTTCAGGGCAATAGCATATGAGAAGGTCGCAGTCCTCAGGGACGGAACCGTTTAAAAGCAGGTCGAGATATTTTACATCATAGTTTGATTTTTCCATGAGCTCGCCGATTGTCTGGGACATTTGGAGCTCACCGTGCCCGGAGAGGCAATATACGTTTTTTACCTCTGTGCCGGTGACATAGTTTATGGCAGAGGCAAGCTGACCCTCCACGTCAAAGGACACCATGCTGAGAGTGCCTGACATCATATATGTCATGTAGTCGTAGAGTATCGTCCCCTCGGAATAGCCCTGAAACCCGAAGATATTCAGAGTGACACTGCGCCCGGTCTCCTCACAGCTTATTACCATGGTGTCGGCCTCAGTGTTATAGGTCTCAAGTACAGAGGGGGTTTTTACTGGGTCCTCATATATTATTTCCACCTTGTCGCTTAAACGGGAATATCTGTCCATAAACTTCAAAAAGCTGCGGTCAAGGGTATCTTTTTGAGAGATTACAGCGATTTTAACGTCATATTGAAGTCCGTCAAGGAGACTTTCAGTGGCGCTTGTGATGTCGTATAAATTGTTTGAGCTTATGTCGAATTCCAGATATCCCTTCGGAACCAGTTTCAGGGCGGCGGTGATGACGATTGCAATTGCGAGCACTAACGCCGTGACAGAGCACAGGAGCGAGAGCTGACGGTTTTTGTGTGCATTGTTTTCCATATATTGCCGACCCCCTTAAACAAGTCTGCGGCGCTGAACGGACTGTATAGTGAGAAATACGAAAACGCAGGCCGTAACGGCGTAGTAGATTATTCCGCCTATGTCAAACACGAAATAATTTGTGAAGTTGGCAATTGGCTCGTACACCGAAAGAGCGGAGAGAAACCAGAATAGTGCCTCAGAAAACCACTCTCCGGCAAAAATGGCGAGACATATGCTCGTCACGGTGCCAGCTGCGGCGATTACTATGGCGGCGATTTTACCCCGGCATGCCTTGTAGACTGCGAGAGCGGCGAGGATTGAGATTAGTGAAAACCCCGCGGCGGAGGCCGCAGGAGTTTTGGGTATGTAGGAGATTATTGTGTCCCACAGCATAAAAATAAGGAGCAGTCCCATTGTACACACGGCCGCAATTACCTGGCTGTCCGTGAGAGAAGAGATAAACATGCCCGCGGCGATGAAAAGCGCGCCTAAAAACATAAACATGAATATAGCTGAATAGTCAATGATAAATGAGCCGGTTCCCAGCATGCCTATGACAATGGGGCACAGACACGATATCAGCATGGGCACGGCGTAAACAGTGAGCATTGCAAAAAATTTTCCGGTGACGATTGCAGTGACCGACACCGGCGCGGTGATTAAGAGCTGGTCTGTCTTTGCATGGCGCTCCTCTGCCATGCTCCGCATGGTGAGTACTGGAACTGCGAAAATAAGTATAGTGACCGCTCCGGACAGGGCTGAGGCAAAGTATGGGTAACCCATTTTCAGGTTCATAATCATGAAGTATATGCCGACAAACAGGGTGACAGACGCAGCATAGACATACCCTGTCATTGAGGTGAAGTAAGAGCGAAGCTCCCTTTTATATATGGCTGTCATCGCACTGCTCCTCCTCTACATCTCCGTCACTTGTGAGCTTCAGGAATATCTGCTCCAGGGACATGCCGGCAAAGTCCATTTTCAGAACCGGCAGCTTTTCCTTGCAGCACACAGAAAATACGGCCTCTCTAATATCCGACCCGCTGTCCTTCGGGTAAACTGCGGCGCTTATTGTGCCCTCCGGGAGGAGTGCTGCCTCTGCCCTTTCCACCCCGGGGACTTTGCTCAGGACGGCGGTGACAGCGTTCAGTTCGCCGGATTTTATGATGAGCTCCACGCAGCTTGAGCGCATATTCCGCTCAAGCTCTGCCGGCGTACCGGAGTAAGCGAGCTTCCCGTGGTTTATAATCATTATTCTGTCACATATCTCTCTGACTTCAGAGAGAATATGGGAGCTTAAAATAACCGTATGGTCACCGGCGAGACTTTTTATAAGGCTGCGCACTTCTAAAATCTGCTTCGGGTCAAGACCGACGGTGGGCTCGTCCAGGATAATGACTGGCGGAAAGCCCAAAATGGCCTGGGCAAGGCCCACGCGCTGGCGGTATCCCTTGGAGAGATTTTTGATAAGGCGGTTTTTAACTTCGGTTATGCCGGTGAGCTCCATGGCCTCTTCTGCTGACTGCGGTGCCAGTTCTTCCGGAATTTTTTTCAGCTCTGCGGCGAAGCTGAGGTATTCAAAAGGCGTCATGTCCATATAGAGGGGCGGCGTTTCCGGCAGATAACCTATGCGGCGCTTTGACTCTGTGGGATTTTTGGTGATATCTATGCCGTCAACGGTTACATGTCCGCGTGTCATGCCGGTGTAGCCGGTTATGATATTCATGGTGGTGGTTTTCCCGGCGCCGTTTGGCCCTAAAAAACCGTATATCTGACCTTTCTCAACAGTAAAGCTGAGGTCATTTACAGCTATATGACTTCCGTACTTCTTCACAAGGTTCTGTACCTCTATCAAGCTTTAGCTCTCCTTCCCTGTGGGGATAGGTTATATAATAGACGCTTTTGTTTCAGGGTAAATGAATATTTCGTAAAATTTTATTGTATTCCGAAAAAGCGCTTTCCGTTTTCCATGGTAATTTCCGCCATTTTTTCAGGCGTTATCCCCTTTGCCTCCGCCGCCCGGCGGCAGATATGAACGAGGTTTTTGGAGTCGTTGCGCCGGCCGCGGACGGGCTCCGGGGCAAGGTATGGGCTGTCTGTTTCAATCATTATCCGGTCTAAGGGCATTTTTTCAATTACCTCTAAGGGGCGGCGTGCATTTTTAAACGTGATTACGCCTGTAAAGGAGAGATACCACCCCATGTCAAGAATTTCCCGTGCCGTTTCCCAGCTGCCTGAGAAGCAGTGGTATACCCCCAAAAGACCGGGAAAGCTCTTTACAATCTCCAGAACCGGGGCACAGGCCTCTCTCTCGTGGATTATGACCGGCAGATTTACCCTCTCTGCCAGTTCCATCTGCTGGCGGAACCGCAGAATCTGCACGTCCCGGGGCGACAGGTCATAGTGGTAGTCAAGGCCAATCTCCCCTATGGCAACGCACTTCGGGTGGCGGGAAATCTCCTCAAGCTCCGTAAAACTCGCCTCCGTCATCTCCTTTGAATCGTGGGGGTGAACACCTGCGGAAAAATACACAAAGGGATATTTTTCTGCGATGTCTCTCGCCTTTCTTGTGGAGGCCATGCTTGAGCCGGCGTTAACAATGAGGGATACGCCCCCCTCCTTCATTGAGGACAGAACTTCCTCCCGGTCCGGGTCAAAACGCTCGTCGTCGTAGTGGGCGTGTGTATCAAAATACATAAAAAGCATCTCCTCTAAAAAATTTTTTAAAAAACCCTTGCAACTGTGGGATTAATGTGTTACAATTTTCATCACCGTAAAAAATGCGGCGGGACTGCCGTTTTCCCATATGTGATTGAAAGGAATTGGTTTCATGGTAACAGCGATTACTATTATACAGCTTATTTCGGCTGTGGTGCTCATTGCGGTAGTTCTTTTTCAGAGCGGAAAAAATGCAGGGCTGACCAGCGTTATGGGCGGGTCTTCAGATACGTTCCTCGCAAGAAATAAGAACAAGTCACGTGATGCCCGTCTTGCAAGGGCAACTAAGTGGGTTGCAATTGTGTTTGTTGTGCTCACACTGATTCTCACAATTATCCACTGAGTTTAAAAGTGTTTAAAAGGCTGTCGGCAATAGCTGGCAGCTTTTTTATTTGGGATTTCCGCTGGCAGGTTTAAAAGCAAGAAACGGGCACCGCGTTAAGTGGTGCCCGTTAAGCCTTTGCGGGGTTATCTTACTTTATAATCTCACCGACAGGGTCCTTGCCGAACAGCGCTGCTGCATTTACCTCATCATAATCAATGTGGGCGAATGTTGCGTACTGGTCGCTGACACGGCATACAACCTCGTCAAATACGAGCGCGCGCTCGCCGCCGACCTTGAGCTTGACTATCTGCTTGTCTGTTACACCGACCTTTTCTGCGTCCTCAGGTGTCATGTGAATGTGGCGCTTTGCGATGATGCAGCCCTCGGAAATTTCAACCTCGCCTGCGGGGCCTACGAGTTTGCAGCCGGCACTGCCCTTGAGGTCGCCGCTCTCTCTTATGGGACAGCTAAGTCCGAGAGCTCTGGCGTCTGTAAAGGACAGCTCAACCTGGTCTGCCTTGCGGCATGGGCCGAGAATGGACATTGTAGTCTGACCTTTGGGGCCGATTACAGTTATCTTCTGATTTGATGCGAACTGGCCGGGCTGTGAGAGCATTTTCTTCACTTCAAGCTCAAATCCCTTGCCAAAGAGTGTGTCAAGAGTTTCTCTTGTGACGTGACAGTGCTTTCCGGAGCCCTCTACGATTACCTTAAAATTTTCCATTATTTAAATACCTCCAATGTGTAAAGTCGCTACAGGATTTTCGCATATACTTTACCACTATGAAAGAAAAAGTGCAATACGGATAACGCGTAATTTTTGTAAAAAATAAACTTTAAAATAAAGCCGGGTTTGCCGAAAGACATATGCACGGCCGTAATATGCACAAAACCGCCGGCAGAATTACAGTATTTTGCGGAGAAGTTTCTCATTTGGCTCATACGGAGCCGTTTTTGGTCAATAAAATATGTCAGATTATATGCCTTATCAAAGCTGAACCATTTTACTTCTGTGTGTTCCTGCGACAGCACGTGACACGTTAAGCGGTGAGAATATTTATACAAAAACCTTAGGTCATGCGCTGAAAGCGGTAAATTTGTATTTACAAAACCGGTCAGAAATTATATACTGATATATCAGAAAAATATTTTATGGGAGGGAGTGCGCCGTGAAATCGGGATTTGCAAAAAAACTGTCGCTTTTAAGACGCCAGCGCGGTATAAGCCAGAAGAAAGCGGCCAAGGATTTGGGAATTTCCCAGGCGCTTCTGTCCCACTATGAAAACGGAATACGGGAGCCGAAATTTGAATTTGTCGACCGGGCGTGTACTTATTACGGTGTTCAGGCGGACTACATTTTGGGGCGCCGTGCACCGGGAGATATTGTTATAACGTGCAGCGACGATGTCTCCGGGCGGATTGCCGAGGCGGCAAAGCGGCTTACGGAGTTTTTGGGGGAGACAGGCTCTGCCGAGGTGTATACAGCAGCGGGAGAATATATTGAGTACATGGTAGACGTAATAATGGCAACAGCGGCAAGTCCGGGGACGATGGGGCTGCCGGAGTATGACGCCTACGGCAGGGTACTGTACTCAAAGCTGTACAGTGCGGCGGAAAAAGCGGACGTGACAGCGGACTATGCTTTTCCTGAAAAATGGCAGCGGGAAATTGACAAAATTTTTGGCAGGCCAGATGATGCAGAGGAATAAAGGCAAAATCTTTTCGGAGGATAAACGAGCTTGATAGAACAGCAGAATATCAGAAATTTCAGTATAATAGCCCATATTGACCACGGAAAATCCACATTGTCCGACAGGCTTATTGAGCTGTGCGGGGCAGTGGCTCAGCGCGACATGGAGAGCCAGATACTGGACAATATGGATTTGGAGCGTGAGCGGGGCATAACCATAAAGGCGCGGGCTGTTGGGCTTAACTACAGGGCGCAGGACGGCAAAGACTACACCCTGAACCTTATTGACACGCCGGGGCACGTGGACTTTAATTATGAGGTGTCGCGTTCCCTTGCGGCCTGTGAGGGGGCGATACTTGTTGTGGACGCAGCCCAGGGGGCTGAGGCGCAGACGCTTGCAAACACATATTTGGCGCTTGAGAACAACCTCGAAATTTTGCCGGTTATAAACAAGATTGACCTGCCTGCCGCGGACCCACAGCGTGTGAAAGCGGAGATTGAGGATATCATCGGCATACCGGCTATGGACGCGCCGGAGATTTCCGCCAAAAAGGGCATAAATGTGGAGGCGGTGCTGGAGGACATTGTGAAAAATGTCCCACCGCCGGAGGGTGACCCCAATGCACCTCTTAAGGCCCTGATATTTGACAGCCAGTATGACAGCTACCGTGGCGTTATTGTATATATGCGGATTGTGGACGGCCGTGTGCGGCCGGACATGGAAGTAAAAATGATGGCCACAGGTGCCGTTTACCGCGTAGTTGAGGTGGGGCATATGCGCCCTGTGGGACTTGAGAGCTGTGAGGAACTCTCTGCCGGTGACGTGGGGTATCTGACAGCCAGCATAAAAAATGTGGCGGATACCCGTGTAGGGGACACGGTGACAGAAAACGAACGCCCGGCGGCTGAGGCGCTGCCCGGTTACCGTCCGGTACACCCGATGGTGTTTTCAGGTATTTACACAGCGGACGGGGCAAAGTATCCGGACCTCAGGGACGCGCTTGAAAAGCTCAAGCTGAACGACGCCTCTCTCACCTACGAGCCGGAATCCTCGGTGGCCCTGGGATTTGGGTTCCGCTGCGGTTTTTTAGGGCTGCTGCACATGGAGATAATTCAGGAACGGCTGGAGAGAGAGTACAATTTGGACCTCATAACCACTGCTCCCAGCGTCATATACCGGGTGACAAAGACCAGCGGCGAGGTAGTTATGGTGGATAACCCCTTAAACTACCCCGACCCCGGAGAGATAGAGATGGCGGAGGAGCCTTTTGTAAAAGCTTCCATAATGTGCCCCACGGAGTTTGTGGGAAATATTATGGACCTTTGCCAGGACAGGCGCGGCGAGTACAAGGACATGACGTATCTGGACGACACCCGTGTTGAAATGCACTATGAGATGCCGCTCAACGAGATAATATATGACTTTTTTGACGCGCTGAAGTCCCGCAGCCGCGGATATGCTTCTTTAGACTATGAATTTTTGGGTTACCGGCCGTCTCAGCTTGTGAAGCTGGATATACTGTTAAACGGCGATATGGTAGACGCACTGTCATTTATTGTGCATAAGGATAAGGCGTATGCCCGAGGCAGGAGAATTGCGGAGAAGCTGAAGGAAAATATCCCGCGGCAGCTGTTTGAAATTCCTGTTCAGGCGGCAATAGGCGGCAAGGTAATCGCGCGTGAGACAATAAAGGCGCTGAGAAAGGACGTACTTGCCAAATGCTACGGCGGCGATATCACCCGAAAGAAAAAACTGCTTGAAAAGCAGAAAGAGGGCAAAAAGCGCATGAGGAGCCTGGGCTCTGTCTCGGTTCCGCAAGAGGCCTTTATGGCGGTTTTAAAGCTTGACGAATAACACAAAAGGAGAGACAAGATGAGCAAAAAAAATGAGGATTATGAGATACTGTCCATATCAAAAAAACAGATAATAATTTA
>CAJFTV010000028.1 GCA_904420055.1 Candidatus Alloscillospira gallinarum
CTTTTGGGGTGTTTTTTCTTTGCCTTGCAATACCTTCATCTAACGCAAAATGCCCCAGCATCTAACGAGCATCTAACGGATTTCTACCGCCGGCCCGAAAATCATCTGCTGTAATGTGTTTGCGGTTATTGCAAAATTACCTGGTATTACAATAGGGCATTGACCTTTTAACAGCGGGATTATAAAATAAAAAAGCCGCTAATATTTACAGAATGGAGATTTTCTATGAAAACACTTTTTATAAATGCATGTATACGTGAAAATTCAAGGACGCTGTCCCTGTGCCGGGAGTATATAAGCCGCAGATGTGAAGGGGAGGTGCGGGAACTTGAGCTTGCAGGCCTTGGCCTTCAGCCCTTTGACCTTAATATGCTTACAAAGCGTGAGGCAGACATAGCTGCGGAGGATTTTTCAGACAGGGAATACGACCTTGTAAAAGAGTTTGTCACGGCAGATGAGATAGTAATTGCCGCACCGTTTTGGGATTTTTCGTTTCCAGCGATGCTTAAAGTGTATCTTGAGCACATATGTGTCAACAAAGTTGCCTTTAAATATGTGGACGGCCGACCGGTGGGGCTTTGCCGGGCCAGGAAGCTGAGTTATTTTGTGACTGCCGGCGGGTTTATCGGGGAGAACAGCTCACTTGAAAAATATCTGGAGGAGATGTGCAACCTTTTAGGTATTCCGGAAGTTCGGCTATATAAGGCTGAGGGGCTTGATATTTACGGAAACGATGTAGATGAGATACTTGGGCGGACTATCCGGGAATTTTAATCGAGGATATTGTAATGGTTAGAGAAATTCGTGAAAATGAAATAGAAAAATATGTTATGGGAGCGTCCCGAATGATATTTCATTCGGGACGCTCTTTTAAACTATGCCCGTTGTAAATGATAATCTATACACCATAACTATTTGCCATTTTCCGTAATACAAT
Organism: Candidatus Alloscillospira gallinarum; assembly: GCA_904420055.1. Classification (GTDB taxonomy): domain Bacteria; phylum Bacillota; class Clostridia; order Oscillospirales; family Oscillospiraceae; genus Alloscillospira; species Alloscillospira gallinarum. The sequence goes on from CAJFTV010000028.1 coordinate 938, forward strand.
ATATAATCTTAATATAAGCATGATTTTCGCGGAGGGGACAGTTCTTTTCTGATTTTAAATTTAAGGAAGGAAGTGCACCATGAGACGTTTGCAAATTTATAAAACAAAAATATCACGCGGGATCCGGCTTTTGGGATTTGTGATTGTAATTATTGCAATACTGGGACTTGTCCGCTCGTTTGCGGCTCCGCCGCAGCCGGTTTCAAGGCCAAAGCCATGTGTGGCCAGAGAATACGGCGTGTACTCCCGCCAGACCAACATAGAGACAGCGCCAATTCAGTATTCGCCTGTTGAGCTGATGCTCCAGTACCCGGAGCTTCCAAACGGGTGCGAGATTACAAGCCTGGCGATGGTTCTGACGGCAGCGGGGTATCCTGTTGACAACGTGACTCTTTATGAGGATTATCTGCCGCGGCAGGAGCTGCTGTTGACGGTTGAAGGGCTCACAGGGTCTGACCCTGAGGAGTTTTATATAGGTGATGCCGCAGACAGTACGGGCTTGTACTGTTTTGAAGGACCGGTTATACAGGCGGCAAATGAGTATCTGGCCGACTGTGGCAGCCCATATTCAGCTGTTTCTATAAGCGGATTGAGCCAGACGCAGCTTGAGGAATACGTAGTTGCAGGGACGCCTGTAATAACGTGGGTAACGCTGGGCTATGACGCGCCAAGCTACAGCCAGACGTATTGGCTGCTGGAAGACGGTGAGGAATATTACCCGTATGTCAATCTCCACTGTGTGGTTTTGGTTGGTATAAATGACGGCCAGTATGTAGTAGCGGACCCGATTAACGGGGTGACAGAAGTGACGCCGGAGGCGTTCTGGTCCAGCTTTGAGGCGATGGGAAGCAGAGCGGTTATTATTGAGTGAGTTATATGGAAACTTTGAAGATAATAAAAATCAGGGAAAACAACAGTTTAATAAAAGCTGCCGCACATTGGTTTCATAAGAAGTGGGGAATTGAAGAGACGGAGTACAGGGACAGCATGGAAAGCTGTATATCCGGCAGCGGGCCGGTGCCGCAATGGTATATAGTGTCCGACGGCAAGGACATTGTAGCAGGCGCCGGCGTGATTGAAAATGATTTCCATGAGAGAAGTGACCTTGCTCCGAATGTGTGCGCCCTGTTTGTTGAGGAGCCGTACCGCTGCCGCGGGATTGCCGGAAGGCTTCTCAGGTTTATATGTGCGGACTTTGAGGTTATGGGAATAGATACGCTATATCTTATTACCGAACATACTTGTTTTTATGAGAGATACGGCTGGAAATTTCTCTGCACGGCCCCCTGGACAGGGGAGCCCGGAGAGGGCCGGGTGTACGTGTACAAAAGCCGGTAATGTTTAAGAATAGAAAGGACGGGATTACCGTCCTTTTTTATTGCAGTTTTGGCGGTGCCCGGATATAAAAAAGACTATCGCCAACAAAATCCGTTGTGACGATAGTCAGGTCTCTTCCTCTGTAATGTCCTCCATATTTGAAAGGGCGTATTGAATCATCTGATTTATGAGTTCATTCCGGCTTATACCTACGCTTGCCGCCCTACTGTCTACTTTTTTCAGCGTTTCAAGTGGTATCCGCATGGAGATTACTTCTTTTTCAGGCTTGCGAGCAACAAATTTTTCCAATAATCTCACCACCTCTATTGCATATTGTATTCTTTTCTGGTAAGATATGAAATATTCTAAAAAAGATATCAAAAATTGAATACAAACAAAATTGTAATGTGAGCGGCGCACTAATACCCGTTTTGATATATAAAATGAGATGGTATAATTGCGGTACATGAGGTATTGTATTTGCAGCTGAAAAGGCGGGAAATTCAAATAAACGACGTGATATAAGGCCGTGAAATAACAGGCACAGAAAAAATCCGCCGCGGTTGGGCGGCGGAATAGAAATGCATTATGGATTTTGTATGTAAGGGAGATTAGTTTTTAAACTCTTCCGGTATTTTCTCAATTATCTCAGAGAACTCCTTCATAATATTGGGAGTGTCAATATCCTGGGGACAGTGGCTTTTGCACAGTCCGCAGCCGATACAGTTTTTGGGGTCGTTTTTCTCTCCGCCCCGGAGCAGAGTGCGGACGGTGTTGCCCCGCTGGAAATCGTTGTCGGAAATTGAAATGTCATTATAAGCCGAGAGTATTTCCGGAATATTCAGCTCTCTGGGACATTCGCTGCAGTAGCGGCAGGCGGTGCAGGGGACGGTAAACTTTGAGGAAAATGATTTTTTTGCCGCCTCAAGGGCCTCAAGCTCTTTTTCTGTCAGCGGGTCCGGGCTGCTGAATATGGAGAGGTTTTCCTTGAGCTGGTCAAGGTTGCTCATGCCGGAGAGAATTACCTGGAGGTTATGGAGGGGCTGAAGCCACCGAAATGCCCAGGAGGATATGCTCCGCCCGGGAGCCGCATTTTTCAGTATGGCGTTTGATGCCTCGTCCAAATCCGAGAGGCGGCCGCCGCGGCAGGGCTCCATGACCATAACTGGTATGCCAAGACTCTCCAAAATCTCATACTGCTTTTTGGCGTTCTGGTACTCCCAGTCAAAATAGTTTAGCTGAATCTGCGCAAAATCCCACTTTCTCAGCTTGGCAAATTTTTCAAGGTTTTCCGGGCCGCAGTGGGAGGAAAATCCCAGACGCTTTATTTTTCCGAGACGCTGCTGTTCCTCTAAAAACGGGATAACCCCGATTTCCGGGTCCATAAATATACCTATGCAGTTGTCGTTTACACCGTGGCACAGGTAAAAATCAAAATATTCCACCTGACAGCGCTCAAGCTGTTCGGCAAATATGCGCTCAACATCGGCTCGGGTCTTTAAGTTAAAGCTGGGCATTTTGGTAGCCAGATACCATGTGTCCCTGGGGTATTTTTTAAGCGCCTGGCCGATAAAGGTTTCAGAGTCGCCGCTGTGGTATAAGTACGCCGTGTCGTAGTAATTGATGCCGTTTTCATAGGCATAATCGATTAGCGCCTGGGCTTTTTCATAGTCCACCGGGTCCCCCGGGCCGCCTACGGTGGGCAGGCGCATGCAGCCCATGCCGAGAAGTGAGGTTTTTATGCCGGTATCTTTATATGGCCTGTAAATCATTGTCTTACCTCCGATAATTCTTAATTTTATAAAAATTGTATAGTATTTGTCCCTTGAGGTCAAGAATACCCTTGACAACGTGGACAATATTTATTATCTTGTAGACACTTTTAAAGAAGGAGAATACCCAAATGCTGAGAATTGAAAACCTTTCAAAGAGCTTTGGACAGAAAAAGGCGGTTGACGACCTTTCCCTGCACATAAATCCCGGTGAGATATACGGATTTATCGGCCATAACGGCGCCGGAAAGACCACAACTATTAAATCTGTCTGCGGAATTTTAAAGTTTGACAGAGGTGAGATATACATAAACGGGAAGTCCATAAAAACAGACCCAATGGCCTGTAAAATGGATATGGCTTATCTGCCGGATAATCCGGACCTCTATGAGTTCCTGTCGGGTATAAAATACTTGAATTTTATAGCTGATATATATGGAGTGGACGCAAAGACCCGCCAGGAGCGCATAAAAAAGTACGGAGATATGTTTGAGCTGACAGGCGACCTGGGACAGCCGGTCTCCGCATATTCCCACGGTATGAAGCAGAAGCTTGCTATAATCTCGGCCCTTATACACGACCCGAAGCTGATGGTCATGGACGAGCCCTTTGTGGGACTGGACCCCAAGGCCACACACCTTTTAAAACAGGTAATGCGTGAAAAATGTGACCGTGGACACGCGGTGTTCTTCTCCACCCATATCCTTGAGGTGGCGGAAAAGCTCTGTGATAAGGTAGCGATTATAAAGGGCGGCCGGCTTATAGCCTCCGGCTCAATGGAAGAGATTACAAAGGACGATTCCCTCGAGGACGTATTCTTAGAGCTTACCGAGTGATTTTGTCCGTTTCGGAAAAATAGATTTTCGGAGGTTTCAAATGGTCTTTACACTTTTTAAAATAAGGCTAAAGTCGGTTATAAACGGCCTTTTGTCCGGTTCAAAGAAGAAGGCTGTATCCGGCGGGCGCAAAGTGCTCTTTGGAATACTGCTCATATACGTGCTGGTAGTGTTTTTGGGGCTGTCGGCCGCCATATGCGCACTTATGTGCCAGGCTTTTTATCCCATAGGCTACGGCTGGCTGTATTTTGCGCTGGTGTCGATTTTCGCGTTTCTGCTGTGCTTTATCGGCAGCGTTTTGGCTACCGGCAGCCAGCTCTATAACTCAAAAGACAATCAGATGCTTTTGGCCATGCCAGTAAAACCGGGAGATATTTTAGCAAGCCGTATGCTGGTGCTGCTTTTGGAAAACTACCTGTACGCGGGGGTTATCCTTGTACCGGCGGGGATAGTGTGGTGTATTTTCTGCCCGGTGACGGTTATGGGGGCGGTTTTGTATATTGTATCATCGCTTCTGCTGCCGTTTTTGTCCCTTACACTGTCCTGTCTTTTGGGCTGGGTAATTGCGGCAGTTTCCTCCAGAATGAGGAGAAAGGGCATAATTTCCGCTGTAATATACATTGCGTTCTTTGTGGTGTACTTTCAATTCTGCACCAATATAACAAATTACATAAACGACCTTGTGGCAAACGGCGAGGTGATTGCCGCCGCCGTGAGAAAAGCGCTGTTTCCCATGTACCACTTCGGCATAGCCGCGGCGGAGGGAAATCTGCTGAGCTTCGTATTTTTTGCGCTGTGTGCCGTGGTGCCTTTTGCAATCGTGTATTTTGTGCTCAGCCGTAACTTTATAAGCATTGCCACGGCAAACCGCGGTACGGCAAAGGTAAAGTATAAAGAGCGGGCGGTGAAGGCCTCCAGCAGCTCCCTGGCGCTTCTTAAAAAGGAAATCCGCCACTACATGGCAAATCCCATGTACATAATGAATGCGTCAATCGGCGCCGTTCTGATGGTCGTATTGGCGGGTTATCTGCTTATAAAAAACGGGGACCTGACGGCTATAGCCGGAGCCGTTCCGGAAATGGAGGGAATTATCCCGGGCATTGTGTGCGCAGGGCTGTGCATGTGTGCGGCCATGGTAATTGTCTCAGCGCCGTCGGTGTCAATTGAGGGGCCGAACCTGTGGCTTGTAAAGAGTCTGCCGGTGGAGACAGAAGATGTCCTGATGGCCAAGGTTAACTGCCATATAGTTGTTACAGAGCCATTTGCGATACTGTCAGCGGCACTGGCGTCAATTGCGCTTAAAACAAATGTGCTTGAGACGGTTTTAATGTTCCTTCTTCCGACGATGTTTGTGGTGTTCGGAGCGCTGTTCGGAGTTGTGATAAACTTAAAATTCCCAAAATTCGACTGGATAAGCGAGGTGCACTGCATAAAGCAGAGCGCCGCCTCGATGATAACCATGTTCGGCATGATGGCACTTGTCATAGTAGAGGCAGTCCTGTACCTGTTTGTATTTTCGAGCTTTTTAAGCCTCGACATATACCTTGCGGCGGTGGCTGTTGTAATGGCTGCGGGCGCATTTGGAATGTATGCCTGGCTTAAAGGCGGTGGCTGCCGGACATTTGATGCTCTGTAAAATATACGTGTGGGAGAGCTTCAGCTCTCCCACACGTATAATATTCACGTAAAATCTTGACATTACGAGATATTTCGTATTATAATGTATTTCCTGCGTAGTGCAGGATAAAAGTGCAGCTACTTCAGGGAATCTGACAGCCGGAGACTCTGATGTTGAGTATTAACACCAGTTTTTGAGGGAGGTGCCGCAATGCTTAGAACATATCAGCCGAAAAAACGCCAGCGCTCAAAGGAGCACGGTTTCCGCAAGAGAATGTCCACAAGAAACGGACGCAAGGTGCTTGCTCGCCGCCGTGCAAAGGGCAGAGCAAAGCTCTCCGCATAAATATGGCGGAGTTCTCAGGTAATATTTGTTAAAAGAGGGCGGGACAACCCGCCCTAACGCTGTATACGCAGAAAACCGGGTGTATAACTGGGGTGAGGCCGTTGAAATTTACAGTGCCTATAACAAAAAACCACGAGTTTAAAAGAATTTATAACAAGGGCATGAGCGCTTCCGGACCTAATTTGGTGGTATACTGCCGCCGGTGGCGTGACAGAGAGAAAAACCGGCTGGGGCTTACGGTGAGCACCAAGGTGGGCAAGGCGGTGCAGCGAAACAAAATAAGGCGCAGGCTTAAGGAAATTTACCGGCTCAATGAGGAGAGGCTTTGTACCGGCTGGGAAATAATTTTAGTAGCCCGGATTCGCAGCCGCAGTGCCAGCTACTCAGAGCTTGAACGGGATTTTATCAGCCTGTGTACACGTCTGAAGCTTATGGCGAAAGAGAACAATGAAAAAGATACTAATATGGATAGTAAAATTTTATAGGAAACACATTTCCCCATACCGGCCGCCAAGCTGCCGTTTTGTTCCGACGTGTTCAACCTATGCTTTAGAGGCACTTGAAAAGTACGGCGCCGCCAAGGGCGGATGGCTCGCACTTAAAAGGCTGTCAAAGTGCCACCCATTTCACAAAGGGGGATATGACCCCGTACCCTAAAAGATTGGAGCCAATATATGTTTAGTGCTATTGCCAAGCCGTTTGGCTGGCTAATGATGTGGCTGTACGACCTTTTAAATAACTATGGTCTGGCCCTCATAGCTTTTGCTTTAATCGTTAAGATTATTTTGCTGCCCTTCCAGATGAAGTCGAAGCGCGGCTCAATGAGACAGGCACGGCTTATGCCCAAAATGAAGGAGATTGAAAAAAAGCACGGCGGAAACAAGCAAAAGTACAATGAGGAAGTGGCAAAGCTATATAAGGAATCCGGCGTGAACCCCATGTCCGGCTGCCTCTGGTCGCTGATACCATTTCCAATACTTATCGCCCTCTATGAGGCCATAAGATATCCGCTTACAGTTATGATGGGGGTTGCTCAGGATCTTCTGAACGAGGGAGGCCTTATCGCCAACAAACTGGCGGAGCTGGGATTTACCTCGACTATGAACGCGGGATATGTCCAGATTGAGCAGAGCCAGTTTATAACTCAGCACTGGGATCAGTTTTCACAGCTGGGAGTTGAAAATCTGCAGCCAATTGACTACACATTCTTAGGTCTTGACCTTGGGGCAAAGCCGCAGCTCAGCGCGCTGGGAAACATCAACTGGTCGGACGGCGCAACAATTGCGGCGGCGGCGCTGCTGCTTATACCGGTGCTTGCAGGTGTGTTTACATTTATTCAGTCAAAAATCTCCATGAAGGTTAACGCCGTAGACGGAGAGAAGCCTGCGGGAATGGGCGGCATGACTATTATTATGCCCCTTATCACAGTTTGGTTTGCGTATATGATGCCTGCCGGACTTGGTGTATACTGGATTGCCGGTAACATATTTGCCATTGCGCAGGAGCTTATTTTAACGCCGTATTATAAAAAGAAGCTGGACGCCGAAGAGGCGGTGCTTGAGGCCAAGCGTATAGAAAAAGAGAAAGAACTTGAGGCTAAGCGCAAAGAGACGGAGCGGCTGAAGGCGGAAAACGCCACAAAGCGCAACGAGAATACCTCGAAGAAAAAGCTTCACCTGACTGAGCGCGAGTCAAAGCGCGGAAAGGCCGCGGAGTGGGCGAAAAAGAAAGCCGGTGTAGAGACCGAGGACGAGCCCAGCCGGGTGGGAGACAGAAAGTATGCGCGAGGACGCGCCTATGACCCTGACAGGTACAAGCCGGGACATATACCGGCAGAGCCTCCGGAGGAAACCGAGGAAAAAACTGAAAGCGCCGCGGCAGAAATTCCGGAGAGCAGTGAGGCTGTTGAGGCAGAAGAAGTTAAGGAAGAAACTGCGCCTGCTGATGAAAAGGAAACGCCGGAAGAAAAAAGTACGGAGGAAACTAGTGCCGAGGAGGAGTCTTTCCTTGAAGAGGACCCCCTTGCCAAAGCAGAGGCCGCCGGAGATTCAATTATAAATGATATGGGCGGCGACGCGGAAGAGAAAAAAGAGGAGACTGAGTCTAATGACTAAGTATATAGAGGTTACGGGAAAAACCGAGGACGACGCTATTAAGGCAGGACTTGCCCAGCTCGGTTTAGAGCGGGACGAAGTCTCGGTTGAGATTCTTGAGAGAGCCAAGTCTGGTTTTCTGGGTATTGGCGCGTCAGACGCAAAGGTGCGCATCTCATACAGCCATGAGGAGACTAAGGCTGAAATGGTTGAGGAGTTTCTCACCGGCCTTTTCGAGCGCATGGAGGTAGACGCGAGGGCGGAGATAAAGGAAGAGGACGGCGTGATTAACGTCGTAATAACCGGAGAAAACCCCGGAGCGCTTATAGGCCGCCGCGGTGAGACACTGGACGCAATTCAGCATCTCACAAATTATGCGGTAAACCGCACCGGCAGCCGCATGAGAGTGAATATTGATGCGGAAAATTACCGTGAACGGCGCAATGAGGCTCTTGTAAAGCTGGCTGAAAAAATGGCGGACAAGGCCGTAAAGTACCGCCGCAACATGACACTGGAGCCTATGAACTCCTATGAACGCCATGTAATTCACACGGCGCTTCAGGAGAGGGAGGGCGTTACGACTTTCTCCACCGGGACAGAGCCAAACAGGCGCGTTGTAATAGCGTATGAGAGAAAAGAGGCCGCTCCCCGTTACAGAGAGTGGAAATAGAGAATAAAAAATACCGCGTGCAGCTGC
>CAJFTV010000029.1 GCA_904420055.1 Candidatus Alloscillospira gallinarum
ATATTATATCACAGGTTGTGTGTAAATTAAAATCTGTTATCTCCACAAAAAAGCCCCGGCTTTAGCCGGGAGCTTTCCCATATTTGGCCGAAAGCAGATTAAATACTCCGAACAACGGCGCCCTCCTGTGCCGCGGAAAGCGACACAGGAGGGCGGCATATGTTTCCTATCTATAATACTCCCCATATTCATATTTTTAATGATTTATAAAAAACCGTAAGTTTTTCACTCTGCGCTCACTGCGGCAGGAGCTTTTTTCGCTTTATTATATAGTACAAAATACCAAGTGCGTCGGCCAAAAACCAGCCGATGGGAACAGACCACCATATGCCCACAACGCCAAAGGCCGGAATTGCTGACAGCCCGTATGCCAGCGCCACACGAACTCCAAGTGACACAACCGTCAGCACAACGGACATTCCCGGCCTTCCCAGCGCCCTGTATAGCCCATATAGCAGAAACAGTATGCCTATCATGAAGTAAAACGCTCCCTCTATGCGCAGATACCTCACTCCCTCGGCAATAACCGCTGTCTCTCCCGCATCAATAAACAATGTCATAAGGGGCTTTGCGAACGCAAACACGCATGCGGATATTGCAATGCTGAACCCAATCGAGGTAAATAACGCAGTACGTATTCCCTTTTTTATACGTTCCTTTTCCCCCGCCCCAAAATTTTGTGCCACGAAGATGGAAAACGCGTTTCCGAAATCCTGCACCGGGAGATAGGCAAAGGCGTCGATTTTCACCGCCGCGGCAAAGGCCGCCATTATTGTAGTGCCAAAGCTGTTCACCAATCCCTGCACCGCTAAAATTCCAAGATTCATAATTGACTGCTGCATGCACGTCAGGGCCGAGAAACTGGTAATCTCCCGCACGCGGCTCATTCTAAGCCTTACATTTTTTTCTTTTTTAAACAGCTCCGGAAATTTTATCCTTGTAAAAACCGCAATGCCGATACCCGACACATACTGTGATATAACCGTTGCCTCGGCAGCGCCGGCTACTCCCCTGTCAAGCCCAGCCACAAACCATATATCCAGCACGATATTAAGGCCGGCAGAAACCGCCAGAAACACAAGGGGCACAACAGAATTACCGAGAGAACGCAGAAGCGACGCGAAAAAGTTATACAGAAAAATGCCCGCCATTCCGGCAAATATAACAATAAGGTACTCACGCATGAGACCAAAAAGATTTTCCGGCGTGCGCAGAGCCCAAATTATCCAGTCAATGCCAACAAAAATCAGGACATTAAGCACCACCGTAACCGCTCCAAGCAGGACAAAAGACGCCAAAATTCCCTCTTTAAGTCCCGTCTCGTCTCTCTGTCCAAAGCGTATGGAAAACACTGTCCCGCTCCCCATGGCCAGCCCCAGCAGAATAGATGTCAAGAACGTCATAAGTGAAAAGGCCGAGCCCACAGCTGCCAGGGCGTCCTCTCCCAGAAACCGACCGACAATCATTGTATCCGCAATATTATAGCACTGCTGAAGCAGGTTTCCCAGTATCATGGGAACCGCAAACCGCAGCATGGTCTTCATGACAGGTCCCCGCGTCAGATTACTCTCCATTTACCTCCCAACTTTCTTTATGAAATTTATAGCTTAACATTCGTAATATATTATAATTATAACAGCCCCCAGTGTCAATGTTCTAATTGCAGTTTTATTGACTTCTGTACTTTACTGTCATATAATGACCACAAACACCAGATATGACGGAGGTGCTTTCCCATGTTTTTAGACGGGCTTGACGAATTGGACCAGAAAATCGTACAGCTCTTAATCCAAAACGCCAGAATGTCCTATTCCGAAATAGGGCAGAAAACCGGTATCTCCCGTGTCGCCGTCAAAATGCGGGTACAGGCACTTGAAAAAAAGGGGATTATTGAGGAGTATACCACGATTATAAATCCACAGAAGATTAGCGGCGCCGTATCCTGCTATTTTGAGATAGAGACAAAACCTGACGCCCTTATGGAGGTGGCGGAAATCCTGCGGCAAAACGACACCATCACACAGATTTACCGCGTTACCGGCAAGAGCAAGCTACATGTCCATGCCGTCGCCGCCTCAAGCGAAGAGATGGAAGCTCTGATTTACGGCACGATAGATAAGCTCCCCGGAATTGTGGATTGCACAAGCAACATTATCCTCTCCCGTATCAAGGATATTAAGGGTCTGCGGCTGTGAGAAACACAATCAAATTTTTACCTTTAAACTGCGGTCCTGCTGTTTTATTACAGCCTCTTTTACAATGCCGCTCATATTTAGGTCAGCAAATACGGCAAGCCAAAAACATAATAATAAAAAATGGTGCTGCCAAATAGCAGCACCATTTAATTTCCTGCTGATTAAATTTAACCGAAATAAATCTTGCTCTGGTTTCTTA
>CAJFTV010000030.1 GCA_904420055.1 Candidatus Alloscillospira gallinarum
GCAGTATACTGTTTAATAAATCACGCTGTGAGAGGTCACTATGGACAATATAAAGATAGCCAGTTTTCTCGCACTGGCCGACACTCTGAATTACACAAAAGCTGCGGACATAATTAATAAATCCCAGTCTGTCATAAGCCGGCATATCGCAGCTCTGGAGACCGAAATGGGAGTATCCCTATTCTCCCGCACCACAAAAGATGTGTCACTGACTGAGGCGGGCAGAATAATAAGAAAGGGTTTTATCGATCTCAGTCAACGCTACAATTCCATACTTAACAACGCCAAAGCCGCACAGAACGGATTTTCCGGAATTATTACAATCGGTGCATTGATTGGGCAAAGAATTTATAACAATTATTCCCAGGTTATAAACGCTTTTATAAAGAATCACCCGGATATTAAGGTAGAGCTTGGCTGTTACGTACAAAATGAACTTGTAACGCGTCTGCACACGGGACAGCTTGATTTTGTAATCGGTGCCGAGTCTGAGTATATTTCGGTCCACGATTTCGAAATACATGTCGTTGGCTATGCCAAAAACTGCTTTGCTGTGCCAAAGTCCCACCGTTATGCCGATGTCCCGGACGAGAATCTTTCCATTAAAGACTTTGAATCTGACACATGGATTTTGTTCACTGAGAAAGAGGCTCCCATGGTTCAGAACACTTTTCTCCGATACTGTTCCAAGATTGGCATATCCCCCAAAATTATCGAGGTGGCCGACATCTCCACAATGATAATGTGGATTGAGGCAAATGCCGGCATAGCCCCCCTGTGCGAGACACATGTATTTGGCGACAGTTCCGCATTCAAATTGAAATTTCTGCCTGAACTGGGCTTTACGGCGGAGTCGTTTGTGTGGAACAAATACAATGAAAATCCGTGCGTTAAAGTTTTTATCCAATTCATGAAAAGTTTTTTTGAAAAGAACCTGAACTGAAAAACCCCGCTCCAAATCTGGAGCGGGGTTTTTGGAATTTGGCAAAGCAGCATTATCCCTGAAGCTGACAGCGCAAATACATATCAGGAAAGCGGCTGTCGAACATTATGTTAACCAAGACGTTTTCCAATAAATTCCTCAGGCGGCTTCTCACCGCTTTTAAAGCGCCGCACATTCTGTACTCCTCCGGCGATATACATCGCAGGGAACAACACTCCCATTATTCCGCTTGCAATATACGCCGCAGAAAAAGTCCCTTCTACAATCGCAACAATCAAATACGCGACAAACAGAGCTATTATGGCCGCGCCCAAAATGACACACACGCGTCCCCGGGCAAACCGGCGGCTGTTTAATACTCCGTAGATTCCGGCAACAAATCCCAAGACGTAACACGCCAGCAGTACAATGTTGGACTTATCCAGCAGCATAAAATAAACCTGCATGGAACTTAATATTCCCAGTCCCAAAACCCGGCCGATATCCAGCACGATAACCAGTACCGACGCTATGTTCAGCACGCCGAGGATAATCATGATAATACTTGATACTTTTAAAAGGTTATAACGCTTCATTTCACGCTGCCTCTAAACTCCGTCTGTCCTGTAAGACACCGGAACGGATTACTTCTCAAGGTCTTCCTTCCTTGTCTCTTCAATTGACTTTACTGTATCATCTTCCCAGTTCCAGTCACGTCCGCCCTTGAACACGCTGGCATTCATCTCATTGCTGAGCATAACAAGGCTTGCGTCCGGTGTGCGCTTGCACATCTCAAAGAAGAACTCTCCCGCAGACTTTGTATTGTCAATGCACCACTCGGTGTCATTTAAGTATTTGCGCATAAAGTCAAGGCAGGTATAGTCAAAGGGAGTACCGGGCTTTGCGTGGCCGGGGATTATTACGTCAGGCTCCAGCGCCTCAATAAAGTCGATGTCCTCCATCCAGAGCTTTCTCTCTTCTTTCGACACCTCACAGGTGAAGGGGTGCGCATCATTAAAGATAATGTCACTGCCGTATGCCACCTTTATGGACGGTATCCATACAAGTGTGTTATAGCGCAGGTCTCCCATGCGGTTAAAGAATATTTTAATATCCTCTCCGTCCACCTTTATTGTGTCACCCTCAATAGGCGTATACTCAATCTCTTTATAGCACATTCTCGTCTTGCCTATAACCTCTGTCCAGTGGTCAAGCTTGTCACAGAACTGTGTGTGTATTGTGTGACACACATCAGCGGGGGCCAGGCACTGAACGCCGGGGAACTGCTCGGCTATGTACGCCGTGCCCCAATAGTGGTCGGGGTGGGCGTGAGTTACATAAATCGCCTTCAGATCACGGCGCAGATCCATAACCTCAGCCGCAACTCTCAAGGCGTTGGGGCGCGTCCACTGGGTGTCAATAACAACTGCCTCAGTGTCGCCGTACACAATTACAGAGGCCACGTTAAATCCGCTCTCCTCCGCTATACATACTCTGACTTTTAATTTCCCTCTTCCGAAGGAAAAATCTCTTATCTCCATTGACATAAAGATAAACCTCCAAATTCATTTTATACTATGGATTATATCAGCAATTTGAAGTTGTAGCAATTGCTTTTAATATGAATTTGGACGGATTTTTTGAATATTTTACAGGTTTCTTTTAATCTGGGATATGGCGTTCTTCTCAAGGCGCGATACCTGGGCCTGCGATATACCTATTTCAGCCGCCACCTCCATCTGGGTCTTGCCGTCGTAAAACCGCATTGCAAGTATACGTTTTTCCCTTGGGCTCAGGGCAGATATGGCGTCTGTCAGAGCAATCTGCTCCAGCCAGCTCTCGTCGGTGTTCTTTGTGTCCCGCACCTGGTCCACAACACATAGGCTCTCGCCACCGTCGTTGTAAACCGGGTCATAGAGTGAGACCGGGTCCGCGATTGCGTCCATTGCGAAAACCACGTCTGAGCGCTTTATATTCAGCTCACGGGCAATCTCCTCCACGTCCGGTTCACGCTGTGTCTCGCTGGTAAGCTTTTCCCTCGCCTGAAGGACCTTATACGCCGTGTCCCGCATACTGCGTGACACCCTGACGGCGCTGTTGTCTCTGAGATACCGGCGTATCTCGCCGATTATCATTGGCACACCATAAGTGGAAAAACGTACATTAAGGCTGGTGTCAAAGTTGTCTATGGCCTTCATAAGGCCAATACACCCCACCTGAAAAAGGTCGTCCGGATTTTCTCCCCTGCCGTTAAACTTCTGGATAACCGACAAAACAAGGCGCAGATTTCCGGAAATAAGCTCCTCCCTCGCCTTTTTGTCGCCGTTTCTGCTCTTTTCAAGCAGTTCATTTATTTCGCTGTTCTTCAGGACCTTCAGCTTTGACGTATTTACACCGCATATCTCAACTTTTCCCGATATCAGAAAACCGCCCCCTGTGAACTTCTGTTTTTCACATTATTCCCTCGGGGCGGTTTTTTGATACCGCATTAATACCATGTAAAAACTGGAAAGATGTTTTTTGTACTATTTTATAAAAAAAACACAGTCCGTACAGTGTTCCATCAAGGGGCACACCGTACGGGCCTGTAAATGTATTTTCGTCCTTTTTTCTTTTGTGTATTCTGAATTACAGCTGTTTTCCGGCCTGTATGTCTGTACACTATATGTATCCGGCACTTATGTCATATATACCTCATTATCTCACGCCTGAGCCTTGACAAAATACGCTTTTCAAGACGGCTTATATAAGACTGTGATATGCCCATAATATCTGCCACTTCTTTCTGCGTCTTTTCCTTTGTTCCCCCAATCCCAAAGCGCATTACTATTATCTCCCGCTCTCTGGGGCTTAATCTGTCTATGGCGTCTGTAAGCAGCTTTTTATCCACATCGTCCTCAATGGGCCGCATCACCATGTCGGCGTCCGTTCCCAAAATATCGGAGAGAAGCAGCTCGTTTCCGTCCCAGTCGGTATTAAGGGGCTCATCAAAAGAAATTTCAGTTTTTTGGTTGCCGGTCTTGCGCAGAAACATGAGAATTTCGTTCTCAATGCACCGGGAGGCATACGTCGCAAGCTTTATGTTTTTGTCCGGCCGGAATGTGTTTATGGCCTTAATAAGACCTATAGTCCCTATGGAAATCAAATCCTCAATGTTTATTCCCGTATTCTCAAATCTCCGGGCTATGTACACCACAAGCCTTAAATTGTGTTCAATGAGCTTTTTTCTCGCCAGCTCTCCGTCGGTGGCCAGCATTCTTATATACCGGGCCTCCTCTTCCTTGGACATGGGCGGCGGCAATGTCTCCGGCCCTCCAATGTACATTATCTCCTCAGGGGTGTAAAGTCCCAGCTTTTTCAGAATACCTTGCAAAAAACTTTTAATTCCCACTTTTTTAACCTCCTATGAGCGCGGAATACCCCCCGCCGTCTGTAATTCTGTTCGGTGATATGGCAATTAACACGCCATCTCTCTTCTTCCCGTCTATGTGCAGCTCCTCCGGCCTGAAGGCCAGAAGCAAACCGCCTGAAACTCCAACGGCGCTGTATGGCAGCAGCCTGAACCGTGTTCCGGCTGCAGTCCCGCCTATTATTTCCATGGCCTCCGCGGCCGGGCAGTTCAAAACCGCCCGCCGGATATTATCCGGAAGTATACCGGCAATATCCTCAGCCCCCATAATAATCGCCTCCTGTCCCGTCACCGGGTCTTTGAGGCTGTTCCCCGTATCCACAAGGGCGGTAAACTGGGCCTCTTTCCCGCCGTTTTTAATATCTACCCTTCTCGTTCCACCCGGCTTATTTTTTGCCGCCCGTCTGAACGCCAAAGAAATTATTATATAAGCAAGTACAAACACCGCGGCCATAACGCCAAGGCCAACCGGCGTGTAAATACCGTCCCCTCTGAGGGAAGCGGCATACATCATTCCACCCAGTGCCGCCGAAACTCCATAAAACACCAGGGCAGTTTTTAAAATCCTCTTTTTGCCGCCGAACACTATGAGGAGCATTACCACCGACACGGTGATTTTCACAGGAAAAAGCGTCAAGAATCCCCACGCTGGCACAATGGCACAGGCCGAGTACACACCTCCGAAAAGCGCCGACAGAAACATTTTTAGCCGTGAAACTCTCTCGTCGCATATTATCCCGGTAAGCAGCAGTATTATGTAGTTTGCCGCGGTATTTATAATTACCACAAGATCCACATAGACAACTTCCAAATCTCCCGCCTCCTTGAGACAAGTATATACGTCTCCCTGCGAGAAAACAGTCACAAAAGCTACCGGGAAAACTGAAATTATTTATTAAGTCCTGTACTTGTGAAAGCCATAACGGCGCTGTACAATATGCGTCATACAATTTTGGGAAATAGATTGTGAGTATTACTGGTATGTTTTCCTCTTTATTACCGTGTTTACAGAAGGGCTGTCATTCAGGCAGCAAAAAGCTACGGCAATATTCAAGCAAAAAAAGAGCAGACCCGTACAGGTCTGCTCTCTGTCTGTATTTTAGTTACTGCCCGCTGTTGTCTCCGTTTTCCGGTGCCGCTTTGCTGTTTTCAGCATCGGAAATCTCAGTCCTTTCCTCAGCAGAGGACACCCCATCATCAAGCCCCAGAGCCGGCTGGCTCTCTATTGGCTGATTATCCGTGTTTTCCTGTGCATCTCCGCTGAGCTTCTGCTCCTCCTCAGGAGGCAGCTGGCCGTTGTGGCTGCAGAGGTAGGCAAACAGCTTGCCGTCCATAGTCTCATTTTTGAGAAGGTACTCGGCAGTGGCAATAAGTATATCCTTGTGCTCCGTGAGTATCTCCTCACACTTTGCCATGGCCTTGTCGAAAATCGCCCGTATCTCCTCGTCAATTATGGAGGCTGTCTCCTCTGAATAGCTCTTTGTCTGTGAGAAGTCCCGTCCTATAAATACAGAGTGGCTGCTGTCGTCAAATGAGATTGGCCCGAGGCGCTCGCTCATACCGTATTTCATAACCATCGCTTTGGCTATGGACGTAGCCTGCTGTATATCTCCGGAGGCTCCTGTGGATATGTCGTCCAGCATAAGTTTCTCCGCCATTCTTCCGCCGAGCCCAATCACAATTCTGTCAAACATCTCGCCGCGGGAACTGAATGTGCGGTCCTCAACCGGACGGAATATCGTCATGCCTCCCGCCTGTCCGCGGGGGATAATTGTTATATGGTGTACGGGGTCTGAATGCTCTGAATAAAATGTCGCCACAGCGTGGCCCGCCTCGTGGTATGCCGTGAGCTTGCGCTCCTTCTCTGTGACAACCCTGCTCTTCTTCTCAGGTCCTGCAATGACCTTAAGGGCCGCCTCGTCCATTTCAGCCATGGTTATAAAGCGCTTGTTTCTTCTGGCCGCGAGGAGCGCCGCCTCATTAAGCAAATTCTCAAGGTCAGCGCCGGTAAATCCGGGCGTGCCCCTTGCCACGCTTGCAAGGTCAACGTCCTCACCCAGCATCTTGCCTCGCGCGTGCACCTGAAGAATCGCCTCTCGCCCTTTTATGTCAGGGAGGCCCACGTAAATCTGGCGGTCAAAGCGCCCTGGACGCAAAAGCGCGTTATCAAGTATATCTGCCCTGTTTGTGGCGGCCATTACGATGACGCCCTCGTTCTTTCCAAAGCCGTCCATCTCTACAAGAAGCTGGTTCAGCGTCTGCTCGCGCTCGTCATGTCCGCCGCCAAGTCCAGCACCGCGCTGGCGTCCAACCGCGTCAATCTCATCAATGAATATAATTGATGGGGCAAGTTTTTTCGCCTGGTCAAACAGGTCGCGCACACGTGACGCACCGACACCGACGTAAAGCTCCACGAAATCGGAACCGGAAATTGAGAGGAACTGTGTATTCGCCTCTCCGGCTACCGCCTTTGCAATGAGCGTTTTACCTGTACCCGGAGGGCCGACAAGGAGCACGCCCTTTGGTATATGAGCGCCCAGAGCCGTGTACTTCTGCGGATTTTTGAGGAAATCCACAATCTCCTGAAGTTCCTCTTTCTCCTCGTCCGCACCGGCCACATCGGCAAATGTGACCTTTTTCTTCTCCTCGCTCCCAAGACGTGTGCGGGCCTTGCTGAACTTGGTAACTCCCTTGTCTCCGCCAAGTCCGGAACGGTTCATCATAGAGCTCCAGAGGATAAAGAACACAACAATGAGGAGTATATATGGGATAAACGACAGCCACCACGGCATCTGCCAACCGACTGTATAGGTATAATTAAAGTTCTCGTCCGACACCAGCAGCTCGTCAATCTTGTCGCGCATGTCGTTGTAGAAAATCGACACGTCATACAGCTCATGCGTCACAATATTTGTGCCGGTGTCTCCGTAATTCTCCTTAAGGCGCAGCGTAAGTACATTGTCCTCTATTGAGAAATACTCAACCTCATCGTTGTTAAACAGTCTGCGCACCTCAGAATAATCCTGTATTTCACTGACGTTTGGTCCACTCCTCGATGTCAGGACATAGACCGCCGCAATAAGAATTACAAAAATAAGAACATAAAATCCTATATCACGGGCACTTCTTTTCCTTGGATTCATTAAGTATTGTCACTTCTTTCCTTTTTGGTGTTGTGCTCTTCAGGCATAAATTTCCGGCTTCAGCACTCCGATATATGGGAGGTTTCGGTAATTTTCAGCATAGTCCAGCCCATATCCTACCACAAATTCGTCAGGACATTCAAATCCGTAATAATCGGCTCTGATTTCAGAAACCCTTCTCTTTGGTTTATCCAGCAACGTGCAGATTTTTATTGACGCCGGTTTCCTGTTCTCCAAATACTTTTTAAGATATGAAAGCGTCACTCCGGAGTCAAGAATATCTTCAATTATGAGTATATGACGTCCCTCAATGTCATTTGTCAGGTCTTTCGTTATTTTTACGGCACCTGTGCTGGAGGTTCCGTTGCCATAAGAGGACACCGCCATAAAGTCTATATCACATTTTAAATCTATCGCCCTTGCGATATCCGACATAAACACAAAACAGCCCTTTAATATTCCTATAAGCAGCGGGTGCTTGCCCTCATAGTCCCTTGTTATAACCGCGCCCAGCTCTCTGACCTTTTCTCTTATGGCCTCCTCGCTGAATAAAACGGCGCTGATATCTTCCCTCATCACTTATTAAGCTCCTCAAATTTTATTTTGTACACGGTGTCTCCTGGCGACGGCACGCACCTGTCGTCCTGTCCCAGCCCGTAAACCCCTATGACGCCTCTCTCATCAGCTATAACGGGAACAGCCTCCCTCTTGTCTCGGGGTATTTTTTTCTCTATAAACAGCTTTTTTAAAGTCTTTGTCAATCCGCCTGTTTTTATCCTGTCACCCGATTTCCGGGGCCTGATAGTGATTTTACCATATACTTCTGTCGTTTTGAATAGGTAAACGGTAAATGTTTTGTGAATATTATCAGATAATTTTTCCTTTGAACAGAAAACACGCAGTCCAAGCTCATGTATCTCCGCAGTTTCACCGGGAAAAATTGTAAAACCGCTGAAGCTGGCGGACTTTTCCGGTCCAAATACGAGCGTTCCATACTCCCTCGCCACAGTAATCCCCGGCAGGTCCACACGCCCAGACGGGTTTTTGCTCCTGCACAGTTTTAAGATGCTCTCCACGTGTTTAAATGATAAACTTTTCCCGGCGGCTTTTATCAGAACACGCGAGGCAATGCTGTAATGCAGATTTAAAACCGATGCAATTTCCATTCTGTCCCTGTGAAAATTTTCTTTCAGAAATTTCTCCGCAATTTCGTCCAAGAATTCCTCGTCCCGGGCGGCAAGGTAGCTTGATACAGATATATGCCGAAGCACAGACGGGTTCAGCGCCTTTAAAACAGGCATAACATTGTGCCTTACCCTGTTTCTCATATAATCATCTGTATTATTTGAGGAATCCGTGACATACCTGCACCCCTTCTCAGTGAGATAAGCCTCAACCGCTTTTCTGTCGGCAAACAGTATTGGACGGACTATCTTTCCCCGTACAGGCGGCACTCCCGCCAGCCCCCGTATGCCGGAGCCCCGCATTATATCCATTAAAACCGTCTCGGCGTTGTCATCTGCCGTGTGAGCAGTGGCAATTTTGCCGGCGCCGATTTCTTCTGCCGTGCGGAACAGAAAATCATACCGCATTTCCCGGGCTGCCTCTTCAGTGCCCTTGCCGGATAAAGCCGCATAACCCGCCACATCTCCCTTTTCACTGTAAAAAGGGATTTTGTTGCAGCTGCAAAACTCTTCCACAAAGGCCTCGTCCCTGTCAGCCTCATCTCCGCGAAGGCCGTGATTGTAGTGTGCGGCGGCAACCGAACAGCCCAATTTATCACGGCACTCAATTAGCAGGCAGAGCATACACATAGAATCCGCCCCACCCGACACGGCGGCAAGAACTGTCTCTCCGGGAGAGAACATATTGTATTTTTCAGTAAATTCCAAAAACGAATTAACCATCATAAATTACATAAAATCCTCGTCAGAGTGCCTGCGCTCCACAGAGGAGTATGTCGTAAACTCAGGAAGCCACTGAAGGTTTACCGTTCCCGTCTCTCCGCGCCTGTTTTTCAGGACAATACACTCGGCGAGGTTGGGGTCCTCCGTCTCTTTATTGTAGTACCCCTCTCTGTAGAGGGCAAGCACAATATCTGCGTCCTGCTCGATTGCGCCCGACTCACGCATGTCGGA
>CAJFTV010000031.1 GCA_904420055.1 Candidatus Alloscillospira gallinarum
AATGAATTGTGCCATCTCATCTCTCGTATTAAACGCGGATACGCTTACGCGCACAGTACCGGTATTGTATGTCCCGGCGGAGTCATGAGCGTAAGGGGAACAGTGAAAGCCTGCCCTGACGGCAACGCCGTATTGTGAGAGAAGGTCGGCATAGTATTCACAGTCCATATGCTCGGGTAAAAGTGAAAGTACCCCGGCCTGTAGCGTACTGTCCCCAGATGCAAACACATGGAGCCCGTCTATGGCGGACAGCCGCGGAATAAGGTAACCTATGAGTTCCTGTTCATGGCGCAGAATACGTTCTGTTCCGGTGGAAATCACAAAGTCCAGCCCTGCTGAAAGCCCTGAAATTCCAGGCATGTTGTGCGTTCCCGCTTCGCCGGCGTCCGGAAGAAAGTCCGGCATATAGGACAGCTTGGGACTGCTGCCTGTTCCTCCCTTCAGGAGGGGCATTACGCTTTTTCTGCACAGCAGAAGTCCAGTACCCTGCGGGCCGTACAGACCCTTATGTCCCGGCATTGCTACAAATTCAGCATTTAGAGCTTCAAAGTCAACTTTTACTGCGCCGGCCGACTGAGAGGCATCTACAATAAAAGGTACGCCTTTTATCCTGCAGATCTCACCTATTTCCTCCAATGGGAATATAAAGCCAAACACGTTTGACACATGTGTACATACAACAGCCTTCGTGCCAGGCGTTATATGCCGCTCAAAAGAACGCACTGCGCCCTCGCTGTCGAACAGCTCACATTCTGCAACTACAGTGTCTGCTCCAAGGTGTTTTAACGGGCGCATTACGGCATTGTGCTCGTATCCGGATACTACAACACGGTCTCCCTTTTTCACAAGAGAGTTTATCGCCATATTCAGGCCGTGGGTCGCGTTAAACGTAAATACAACATTGTCAGGATAAGGCACATTAAAGAGATGGGCGGCTTTTTCCCGGCATTCATAGGCAATTTTTGATGAAAGCATGGCGTTATAATACTGACCACGCCCCGGACTTGTCAGGGTCTTTACGGCTTTCCCTACCGCGGCAGACACACCTTTTGGCTTTTGCAGCGTTGTTGCCGCTGCATCAAGGTATATCATGGCCTCACCTCGTATGGAATTCCGTCGTCTCCCACGGCGTATATGCCGACGAGTTCAAGTCTGTTTTGCCTTATTATATCCAGGGCTGGATAGAGTTTGTATCCCGCAATTTTTACAGAGTATCCGCAGCCCTCGGAAATTCCCCGCGACGGCAGCTTTACAACCCAGCCGTGTATGCCGCCTTTATCCAGTGTTCTTACAACGCGCTGTGCATAGGTAATAGACCTGCAGCGCAGATAATAGTAATCCAAAAAATACACCCCCGGCAGTTACTGCGGCATTTTGCCGCATTTCATTCTATGCCGGAAAGTGTGATTGTGTGGCTAATTAAGGAGCACAACCGCGTGGGAGGAAATGCCAAGAAGCTGGCCTGTAAACCCAAGCCCCTCCTCAGTCGTCGCCTTTATGCTGACACGGGACATATCGGTATTCAATGCTTCTGCTATTTTTCTGCGCATATCCTGAATATAAGGCGCGATTTTAGGCTTTTGCGCAATTATGGTTATATCGCAGTTTTCAAGATTATACCCAAGCCCTGTAATCTTGTTCCAAACGGTTTTAAGCATCTCAATACTGTCCGCGTTTTTCCATTTTTCATCGCTGTCCGGGAAGAGCTGCCCTATGTCACCAAGCGCGGCCGCTCCTAGGATTGCGTCCATGAGGGCGTGTACAGGCACGTCCGCGTCCGAATGTCCGTCAGGACCGTATTCATACGGGATAGTCACGCCGCACAGTATACATTTTCTGCCGGACAACATCTTGTGGACATCATATCCGTGGCCTATTCGCATTTTTTCTCCCTCCCCTTTAAAATTCCGTATGCAAGGTCAAGGTCAGCCTTCACTGTGAGTTTGATATTTTCACGTGAGCCGTCGAAAAGACGCGGGTGCAAGCCTATGGCCTCCACCGCCATACAGTCATCAGTGATATTGAGGCCATGGCTTACAGCGTTTTGAAGAGCCCCCTTTATTATATCAGTTCTAAATACCTGTGGGGTCTGTATTTCAAACAGGTTGTCACGTTCCACTGTAGAGCTGACAAAGCCGTTTTCGCCGCGCTTAATCGTGCTGACAACCGGGATTGCGGCAGCAGAAGCGCTGTATTTGACTGCGGTGTCAATTCCGTCTCTTATCATGCTGTCCGTCACAAAGGGCCGGGCGCCGTCATGTATTATTACAATGTCGCTCTTATCGCTCACTGCAAATACGCCGTTACTGGAAGAAACGCTGCGTTTGTCTCCGCCGGGCACGATTTTTGTGAGCTTTGTGATACCGCTTTCACTGCATATACTTCGCGCCTTGTCAATGTCGCACTCTCTGACAACGAGAACAATCTCTGAAACAGCGCCGCAGCTTTGAAACACAGATAAGGTGCGGACTATGACAGGGACACCGTCAAGCTCATAAAAAATTTTGTTTATCCCGCCCATTCTTGATGCGGAACCTGCAGCAACAACGACAGCTGAGGTAAACAGCATTTTTTTATCAATTACTTTACCCAATCCGCGGACAATTCCCCTTACCATAAGTCATCTCCTTTTATCTAATAGTCATATTATAAAACAAAAAGTAAAAAAAATAAAGACAGGCTGAAAAACCTGTCTTTATCTAATTTCAGATTATTCCTCTACAGGAACTTCCTCGTCAGCTGTATCAGCTGCGCCGGCATTGTCCTCTAAAAGAGCGCGGATACTGAGAGAGACCTTGTGCTTCTCGTTGTCAATTTCTGTTACCTTGACGTCAACTTCCTGTCCCTCAGAGAGAACCTCAGCAGGTGTACCGATACGTCTGTCCGCAATCTGGGAGATGTGGATAAGTCCGTCAACACCGGGGATAATCTCAGCAAAAGCGCCAAAAGGCATGAGCTTTACAATTTTAGCCTTTACAACGTCATCAACGTGTACGGAGTTTGTAAACTTAACCCAGGGATTGTCCTCTTCCTTTTTGTAGCCCAGTGAAATTTTCTTTTTCTCCTTGTCAAATGAGAGTACGTATACCTCAATCTCATCACCGATATTAAACACGTCAGAGGGCTGCTTAATCCTGGACCAGCTTATCTCTGATACGTGAACCATACCGTCAATTCCACCGATATCCACGAAAGCGCCGTATGTTGTCATGGACTTTACAACACCGGTGTAAACCTTGCCGACTTCAATCTCATTCCAGATAGCCTCAGCCTTTGCCTTTCTCTCCTCATACGCGACAGCGCGGATAGAGCCCACAATACGGCGGCGGGACTGATTTACCTCTGTAATGCGAAGTCTTACATTCTCCTTGAGAAGAGTTGACATCGGCGTGTCCTTCGGAAGGCCTGTCTGGGAGGCAGGGACAAAAACCCTCATTCCCTTTACCATGACAATAATGCCGCCTTTGTTTTCCTCGGTAACAACACCCTCAACTGTTTCCTTGCTCTCCCGGAGCTGCTCAATAATATCCCAGTTCTTTATTGAATCAAGACGCTTCTTAGAAAGCATAACCGTGCCCTCTACGTCGTTTACACGCATGACAAAAGCCTCAACTTCATCGCCGACTTTAACAATGTCCTCGGCCTTTGCATTGGGGTCTGCGGAAAGCTCAGCCAGAGGAATATATCCGGCGTGCTTAGTGCCAAGGTCAACAGAAACTTCGGTTGGAGTTATCGCAGCAACTATACCGGTAACCTTTTCTCCTGTATGTAAAGTTTTAATGGATTTTTCGAGCATTTCCTCAAAGGATTCCGTCTCCTCATTTGGTTCTGCTACAGGCTCCGATACCTCTGCAATTGTCTCATTTTTCATTTCTTCACTCATCGTCTGATTGACCTCCTTTATTATCCACGCCGGCGTGGAAGCACCGGCGGTGATTCCAACGTTATCATACTTTTTAAACCAGCTTTCAGAAAGTTCCGATGCCCGTTCAATCATATATACCCTCGGACAGTTTTCTCTGCAAATATCTGCAATTTTCTTCGTGTTAGAGCTGGCCTGGCCCCCAATTACTATCATTACATCTGATGCCTGAGACAGGCTGGCGGCCTCCTTTTGACGCATGTACGTGGTATCGCATATTGTATCAAATATTTCGGCGTTTGTACACTGTTTTTTTATTAAATTATTGCAAATTTCATAATTATCTCTGTTTCCTGTTGTCTGAGACACGACTGAAATTGGAATTTGACTGTTTTTTTCATCGGCTTCAAGCCAGTTTTCAAGTTCAGAAGCATCTCTGAAAATAAGATATTTGTCACACCAGCCGGCAATTCCCTCTACCTCCGGGTGCTCGGCCTGACCTATAATCACAATCGTTCTTCCCTTTTGCGACTCCTGCCGTGCAATCTCATGTATTTTGGCCACAAACGGACATGTGGCGTCCACAATCGCAGCGCCAGTAGATTTCAGTTTTTCCTCAGCAGATTTGGAAATGCCGTGTGACCGCACCAGCACTACATCACCGGGGCCTGCATCTTCAGGGGCGCTGAGAATATCCGCACCTTTTTGCCGGAGTTCCTCAACGACAGTACCGTTATGTATGATAGGACCCAGCGTAAAGCACTTTCCAAACTTTTCGAGTGTCTCTTCACACATTTTCACTGCCCTTGTCACGCCAAAGCAAAAACCGGCAGATTTTGCAACAGTAATCTTCATATTGCCTCTTACTCCTGCCTTTTAAGATGTGCTTCCACGATTTTTTTCAGAATGTCAAAGCTCTCCTGAAGTGAGTTTCCCGTGGTGTCGAGCAGCAGGGCGTCCCGTGCAGGTTTTAAAGGAGAGGTTGCCCGGGTGCTGTCGTTTTTGTCACGGTAGTTTATATCCCGCAGTACGTCTGAATATGTTGTGTCAACGCCCTTTGCCACAAGCTCCTCGTACCGCCGCCTGGCCCTGTCCTCAGGCGTGGCAGACAAAAACAGCTTTAAACCAGCATTTGGAAGCACGACGGTGCCAATATCCCTGCCGTCCATAATTACATCGTAATCCTGCGCCATTTTTCTCTGCATGTCCAAAAGAAAACTGCGCACGCACGGAATAGCGGACACATCAGAGGCATACACGGATATTGCGGGCATTCTTATGTCTGATGTGACGTCACGCCCGTTTAAAATCATGCGCTGAATACCTCCGTCATACATCATCTCAATTTTGATATCCGGCAGAAGTAGCGATACCTTATCTCCGTCCTTAGGGTCAATTCCTTCGTTATAGGCGTGCAGCCCCACGCTGCGGTAAATAGCGCCTGTATCAACATATATTAGGCCAAAATGAGCGGCAAGCATGTTTGACAGCGTGCTCTTACCGGCACCGGCCGGTCCGTCAATTGCAATACTTCTTTTTTCCATATATTCTCCAATCAATATACGTGCAATCCCGCGGCGTAAGCCGTGGACCACGCAATTTGCAGATTATATCCTCCTGTATAGCCGTCTGCATCAATCACTTCACCGGCGAAGAAAAGACCGGGAACTATTTTGGACTCCATGGTTTTGGGATTAATTTCCCTAAGAGAAATTCCGCCGGAGGTAACAATCGCCTCGCTCGCCGGACGAAGCCCGCTGACGTCTATCCTGAAGTGTTTTATAAGCTCTACCAAGCTGTGGCGCTGTGCCCTTGTAATGGAGTGCACCTTTGTCTCCGGAGGTATACCGGAACGCGACACAACAACAGGTATCATAAGCCTGTTCAAAAGGTCGGACAGCGCGTTTGAAAAGTCCCTGTTTGAATACTTTTGAAAATCACGCAGAACCCTCGCATCAAGAGTGTCAAAATCAAGGGCCGGCTTTAAGTCAATTTCCACGTAGTATTTTTTTGTATCAAAATCCCGCATGTGCGCGCTGGCCGAAAGAGCAAGGGGCCCTGACATGCCGAAATGGGTAAAAAGCAGCTCCCCAAAATCCTCATATATCGGCTTTTTCCCGCCGTCATATGCT
Source organism: Candidatus Alloscillospira gallinarum (assembly GCA_904420055.1). Taxonomy (GTDB): domain Bacteria; phylum Bacillota; class Clostridia; order Oscillospirales; family Oscillospiraceae; genus Alloscillospira; species Alloscillospira gallinarum. Next base: position 5,995 of record CAJFTV010000031.1, read on the forward strand.
TTGAGTGCGACATTTCGCAGAGATAGTCCCTGCATTTTTTTGCAGTCGTCTCCAGCCTCAACAATCGGCACGAGAGAGCCTTTAGGTTTTACAACGGTATGTCCGAGCTTTTTTGCCAGATTATATCCGTCACCGTCTGACCCGGTTTTGGGATATGACACGCCGCCTGTTGCAATAACTGCGCTCCGGCAGCCATATATTCCCCTGGCGGTTTTGACATCAGTCACGCCGCTGTCATCTGTTATTATACCAGTACATTTCTCAAAAATAAAGTGAACTCCTGCATTTTGCATTTTTTGCATAAGTGCCGTCACAATATCAGCGGCCCTGTCCGATTTTGGAAAGACCCGTCTGCCCCTCTCGGTTTTAAGCGGAACGCCGAGATTTTCAAACATTTCCATAACGTCCTCCGGGGAGAAAGCAGAAACCGCCCCATATAAGAACTTGCCGCCGGTTGGAATGTTTTCAATGACTTCCTTAACAGGGCAGTTATTTGTGACATTACACCTGCCCTTTCCGGTTATGCGGAGCTTTTTGCCGAAAAAGCCGTTTTTTTCAATTACTGCGACGTTAAGTCCCCTCTCTGCCGCAACAGCGGAGGCCAGCATACCTGCCGCGCCTCCGCCAATGACAATTACATCATACATCTGTTTTTTCATAGACGTCATATTCAGCCCACATCTTCTCGAGTTTTGCGAAATCTGTTTCAAGGTCTGTCCCCTTCGCCGCGGCGCTTGTTGCGACAATCAGGGCGTTTACCAGACTTAATGGGGCGACAAGGGAATCCAGAAATGATACCATGTCGCTCTTTGCGCACAGGGGTATATCCGCAAGTTTTGCTATGGGCGAGACAGTCGTGTCGGTTATTCCGATTACAGTCGCGCCACGGTCGTGCGCATACCGCATGGCTTTAATCGTGCGCTTGGAATATCTGGGAAAGCTCAGCCCGATAAAAACATCTCTCTCGTTTATGCGTAAAATCTGCTCAAAAACCTCACTGACTGCATTTTCATTTACAACACGTACGTTTTCAAAAATGAGGTTAAAGTAAAAGCCCATAAAGTTTGCAAGCGCGGCTGAAGAGCGCAGTCCGAAAATATATATGTGCTCTGAATTTATTATGGCCTGTACGGCCTTGTCAAAATCGTCTCTGGATACCTCCTCCATGGTGAGGCGTATCTGTTCTATATCCGAATTTAATACCGCAGAGAGAATATCCTGATTTCCAAATATCTCCTTTGACACTTCAATCCGCTGTACAGATGTAAGGCAGTTGCGTATCATATCCTGAAGCGCCTTGCGCATCTCCGGATAACCGCTGTAGCCCAGTTCCGCGGCAAAACGCACGACTGTGGACTCGCTGACATTGACGGTCTTACCCAGCTTGGAAGCCGTCATAAAAGCCGCTTTATCGTAGTTTTCAAGTATATATTTTGCAATATTGCGCTGTCCCTTTGAAAATCGGGGGGCAGCCTCTTCAATTACTGATAATATGTCGTTGTTCATTTGGTTCCTCCAACGGTATATTTTGCAACATGCTATACCACAAACTACATATTACTATAAATTCTCAAAAAATCAAGCAAAATTTGCAATTTATCTTTTTATATAATTCAAATTTATCTTTTCAGGCACCGAAGTTCCTCATCAGACAAATATCGCCAGTCTCCAGGCTTTAA
>CAJFTV010000032.1 GCA_904420055.1 Candidatus Alloscillospira gallinarum
ATGAAAAAAATTTTTAAGGGAAGGCTATAAAAACACTTCATTCCCTATTCCCCTTGTCAAGTTTATATCCCTGACCCCAGACAACTTTGAGGTACCTGGGCTCTGCCGGGTTAATTTCAAGCTTTTCTCTCAGGTGCCGTATGTGTACGGCCACGGTGCTCTCAGCACCATATGGCGCATCGTTCCAAACTCTGCGGTAAATCACCTTGGGGGACATAACCTCTCCCGGGTGCTTCATAAAAAGCTTTAATATCTCGTACTCCGTTGGCGTGAGGCTGACCGGACTGCCGTCAACTGTGACCGCCTTCGCCCTGTCGTCCATCTCAATTCCGCCGTTTACGTAGCTGTCAGCGTGCTCCCCGCCGCCGCCCAAAAGCATATAGCGCCTGATCTGTGACCGGCACCTGGCCAGCACCTCTACCGGATTAAATGGTTTTGTAATGTAGTCATCTGCGCCCACATTCAGTCCCAAAACCTTGTCTGTGTCCTCGCTTTTGGCCGTCAGCAGTATGACCGGCACATTGCTCTTCTCTCTTATACTCACCATAGCTGAAATTCCGTCCATCTCCGGCATCATTATGTCCATGAGCACAAGGTGAATCTCGTTTTCGTCCAGTATTTCAAGGGCTTCTTTCCCGTTATACGCGCAGAACGTGGCATAGCCGTCCGATTCAAGATAAATCTTTAGTGCAGAGACTATGTCCCTCTCGTCATCACATATTAAAACATTATACAATTTCCTCAGCCTCCCACTTGATTTTAAACCTCATTTATTTAAAATAAAACATGTAAATTTCTTAAGAAAAGTTTAAGGTTTGTACATTGTCCGGCATCCTTTACAGGCGGTGCCTATTCTGTACGCAATATAGTTTACATAATTTTTGTGCACATGTCAAATTTATCTGATGTGTTTCCGCTGGCAGCTTGCACACGTTATAATATCACGGATATATAATGACTGCATCGTGTACAGTGTGCCGCTGCGCATAATGGCGCATAACAGATAAACGCAGGTCACATTATTTAAGGAGGACTGCCGGCTCTGCGCCAGTTGGGGGGCCGCTTTCTCTATTTACAATTCCTTAGTCAGACTAAAGCCGTGACATCTCCCTTTTCTCAAGTGAGACTTTTTCAAACAACCAAATAAAAGCCTGCGGCAGTGTGCCGCAGGCCTGAATTATTTTGCATATTCAATCGCTTTCGTCTCCCGTATGAGATGTACCTTAATCTGTCCGGGATACTCAAGCTCGCTTTCAATCTTCTTTGCGATGTCTCTCGCCAAAAGAACCATTTCGTCTTCCGATACCTGATCCGGCTTTACCATAATCCTTATTTCACGGCCAGCCTGGATTGCATAACAGCTCTCTACGCCGCTGAATGAAGTTGTGAGCTCTTCCAGCTTTTCAAGACGCTTAATGTAGTTTTCAATGTTCTCCCGTCTTGCGCCGGGACGTGCAGCGGAAATTGTATCCGCCGCCTGTACGATACATGCTATTACCGTCTGTGGCTCTACATCGCCGTGGTGGGCGTGGATTGCGTGGATAACCTCCTCGCTCTCCTTGTATTTTCTGGCAAGCTCTACGCCGATTGTGACGTGGCTTCCCTCAACCTCGTGGTCTATAGCCTTGCCTATGTCGTGCAGAAGTCCGGCACGCTTTGCAGTCATTACATCTACACCGAGCTCTGAGGCCAGAAGTCCCGCAATGTGCGACACTTCAATAGAGTGGTTAAGTACATTCTGGCCATAGCTTGTACGGTATTTCTGCCTTCCAAGGATTTTCACAAGCTCCGGGTGCAGGCCGTGCACTCCCGTTTCAAATGTAGCCCGCTCACCTTCTGCCTTTATGGTGGCATTTACCTCTTTTCTGGCCTTTTCCACCATCTCCTCAATTCTCGCCGGGTGTATCCGCCCGTCAACAATCAGCTTTTCAAGGGCAATTCTGGCAATTTCACGGCGCACAGGGTCAAAGCTTGATACCGTTATTGCCTCAGGCGTATCGTCAATTATCAGGTCAACACCCGTAAGTGTTTCAATTGTGCGGATATTGCGTCCCTCACGGCCGATAATCCGGCCTTTCATTTCGTCATTTGGCAGGGGCACTACGGAAACTGTCGCCTCAGCCACGTGGTCGGCGGCACAGCGCTGAATTGCCAGGGAAATATACTCACGCGCTTTCTGTTCGGCCTCCTCTTTGTACCGGGCCTCTACTTCCTTGATTTTCATTGCGGCCTCATGAGTTACCTCAGACTCAAGGTTTTTGATGAGGTAAGCCTTTGCCTCTTCAACGGTATAGCCCGAAATCTTTTCCAGCATCTCAAACTGGCTGCGCTTGATTGTGGCAACTTCCTCTCTCGCGGCGTCCAAATCCGCAATCTTCTTAGTAAGGGTTTCCGACTTTTTCTCTACGGCGTCAGTCTTCTTGTCAAGGTTTTCCTCCTTTTGCTGAAGACGGCGCTCCTGCTTCTGGAGCTCGCTACGCCGCTCTTTTGCCTCTCGCTCGTATTCACTACGGCTTTTGTGTATTTCTTCCTTTGCCTCTAAAAGAGCCTCTCTCTTTTTATTTTCAGCAGACTTTATTGCATCATTTATTATACGCGTGGCCTGTTCCTCGGCGCTCTGTATCTCGCGCTCAGACACTTTTTTCCTGTAAGTGATACCCAGAAAAAAAGCCACTAAAAACGCGACTACGCCAATTGCCACACATAACACAGCAACTATAACTGGAGACATAGTAAGCATACACACCTCCATTCTTGTTAATTATTGAAGTTATGCAGAAATTTCACAGGAAATTAATAATAGTAATATCAGTGAAATGACCCTAACATCTCATTATACTTCAGTTTATTTTACCGCCCATTGTACAAAGTGTCAAGGAATTTCATTAATAAAATTAAATAATCTGCCATGTCTTATACAATGTCCCCTTGACAGCACACTATTATTGCTTTAAAATAATATGGTCACTGTGAGAGCAAGTTTAATATGCCCCCGTACCTCACCAGGATAGAGGGTCCGCCTCCTAAGCGGAATGTAGTGCGTTCGAGTCGCGCCGGGGGTGCCATAAAGGGTTGACATCTATTTTGTCAACCCTTTTTTCTTAGTATTCATGCGGGTTTTGGGGCATTTTGGCCCTCAGTTTCAAAACTGCGTTTACCGTAGATGTCCATAGATGTCAAAACCCAAAAATCGAAT